>CALFMR010000323.1 GCA_937880585.1 uncultured Acidobacteriota bacterium | reverse complement strand
GATCTGCTTCCAGCCGTTGTCCTTCTGATTCTTCAGACCGACGAGGCGGTTGTACATCCCCATCACCCACAGGGCGATGAGGACGACGATGACGATGAGCACGATGAACGCCATGGAGCCTCCTCAGGCAAACGTGAGCACGAACGTGTCGTCGAGGCTTTCGGTCTGGTGGATCGCACCGGCCTCGACGGCGAGCACGCCGCCCTCGCGGACGGTCAGCTCGGCGCCGTCCACTTCCGTACGGAGGGCGCCTTGCAGCACATAGATCACGATGTCGCGCGGATGCGCGTGGCGCGGCACGATCGCGCCCTTCTTCAGATAGGTCTGCGTGAGCGTCGCGCCGGGCGCGGCGACGGCTTTACGCGCCACCATGTCGGTGACTTTTTCGAGGGGCAGCTCGTCCCAGCGAGCGAGGCGGGCGCGGGGGTTCATGGTCGAGTTCTCAGGAGTATAATCGAGCGGTTGCGCAGGCGCCGGATCACGTCAAACGGGGTTCTCCCTGATGAAGATGAGCACGCTGTCGAACGGACGAGCCGCGAATCCGACTTCCTCCCCGCACCGTTCGGTCGCCGGCACGAGTGCTCGTGACAGCCTGACGCGCGACGATCTCATCCGGATCTATCGCACGATGCTGCTCTCGCGGCGCATCGACGACAAGGAAATCCAGCTCAAACATCAGAGCGCGCTGTACTTCCAGATCAGCGGCGCGGGCCACGAAGCCATCCTCACGGCGGCGGGCCTCGCCATGCGCGCCGGTTATGACTGGTTCTATCCGTATTATCGCGACCGCGCGCTGTGCCTCACGCTCGGCATGACGCCGCTCGAGATGTTTCTCGCCGGCGTGGGCGCGCGCGACGACAAGACCAGCGGCGGCCGGCAGATGCCCTCGCACTGGGGCGACGCCGCGCGGCACATCGTCTCTGAGTCGAGCGCGACCGGCACGCAGTGCCTGCACGCGGTGGGCTGCGCCGAAGCCGCCGTCCTCTACGCGGCGCTGCCCGACATCGCCGATCGGCCGTTCGCCGGCGACGAAGTCACCTACTGCTCGGTCGGCGATGGCGCCACGAGTGAAGGCGAGTTCTGGGAGTCGTTGAACGCCGCCTGTCTCAAGCAATTGCCGATCGTCTTCGTCGTCGAGGACAACGGCTATGCGATCTCGGTGCCCGTCGAGGTGCAGACGCCGGGCGGCAGCATCTCGCGGCTCGTCGAGTCGTTCCCGCATCTGAAGGTCATTCGCTGCGACGGCACGGACGTGCTCGAGAGCTATCACGCGATGCTCGACGCGGTCGACTGGTGCCGCGATCGCCGCGGGCCCGCGCTCGTCCATGCCACGGTCACCCGTCCGTACTCGCACTCGCACTCCGACGACGAGCGCGCGTACAAGACGACGGAGGAACGCGCGGCCGAAGCGCGGCGCGATCCGATTCCCAAGTTCGCGGCGTTTCTCAAAGAGAACGGCGTCGTCGACGACAACGGCCTCGCGGACATCGCGCGCGACGTCGATCGCGAAGTCAACGAGGCGGCCGAAGCCGCACTCGGCGCCGCTCGTCCGGCGCCCGAAACCGTCACGCGCTACGTCTATTCACCGGACTGCGACCCAACATCGGCCGACTTCGACACACCCGCGCGCACCGACGGCACACCCGACACGATGGTCGCCGCCATCAATCGCACGCTGCACGACGAGATGCGGACGAACCCGCGCATCATCGTTTATGGCGAGGACGTCGCCGACTGCAGCCGCGACGAACATCTGCACGACGTGTCGGGCAAGGGCGGCGTCTTCAAGGCGACGCTCGGTTTGCAGAAGGCGTTTGGATCGACGCGCGTCTTCAACTCGCCCATCGCCGAAGCCGCCATCGTCGGCCGGGCGTGCGGCCTCGGCACGCGCGGGTTGAAGCCGGTCGTCGAGATCCAGTTCTTCGATTACATCTGGCCCGCGATGATGCAGCTTCGCGACGAGATCGCGATGCTGCGCTACCGCTCGAACAACATGTTCGCGTGCCCGATGGTCGTGCGCGTCGCGATCGGCGGCTACCTGCGCGGCGGGTCGCTCTACCACAGCCAGTCGGGCGAGAGCATCTTCGCCCACTGCCCCGGCCTGCGCGTCGTCTTCCCGTCGACGGCGGCCGACGCCGCGGGACTCTTGCGAACGGCGATTCGGTCCGAGGACCCGGTGCTGTTCCTCGAACACAAGCACCTGTACCGGCAGACGTACAACAAGAGCCCGTATCCGGGTCCCGACCACATGGTGCCGTTCGGCAAGTCCGCCGTCCGCCGCGAGGGAACGGACGTGGTGGTCATCACCTGGGGCGCGCTCGTGCAGCGTTCGATCGTCGCCGCCCAGCAGGCCGAAAAACAAGGCGTGAGCGCCGCGGTCATCGACCTCCGGACGATTGCCCCCTACGACTGGGACGGCATCGCCGCCGCCGTCCGCCAAACGAACCGCGTCGTCATCGCCCACGAAGACCAGCTCACGTGCGGCTTCGGCGCCGAGATCGCCGCCCGCATCGCCGGCGAGCTCTTCGACTACCTGGACGCCCCCGTCGCCCGCGTCGCCGCCCTCGACACACCGGTGGCCTATCACCCTGATCTCGAAGAGGTGATCCTGCCGAGCACGGACCGGGTGCTGGAAGCGATTGTGACGGCCGCCAGGTACTGAGAACGGCCGCTCATCAAGCTTAGAAGTTCGAGTTCGAACCCCGCGCAAAGCGCGAAAGAACCCGGAACCAAAGAACGCGGAACCCGAAGCACCCGGAACCTGGAACCCGACGAACCCGGAACCCGTGAACCCGGAACCAATGAACCTGGCACCCGGAACCCGAACCCCGGAACCTTGAACCCAGGAACCTGGAACCCTCGTCGTGCGAACGTGGCGGAACTGGCAGACGCGCCGGACTTAGGATCCGGTGGCCGAAAGGCCGTGGGGGTTCGACTCCCCCCTTTCGCACTTATTCGGACTGCAGGCTGCGGTCTGCCGTCTGCAGGCGGAGATTGACCGCGGCCTGCCACCTGCGGACCGCAGACCGCGGACCGCAGCCCGTCAGAAATCCAACCAGCGACTGATC
>CALFMR010000322.1 GCA_937880585.1 uncultured Acidobacteriota bacterium | reverse complement strand
CGGCCGCACGCACACGAGGAGATCGCATGCGACGAACGACAGGAATTGCGCTCGTCCTGGGGCTGGGTACGACGGTCGTGGCCGCCGTGGCCGCGCAGACCACGCAACCGGCGACTGGGACCGATGGCGCGCGGGTCGTCATTCATTCGTCTCACATCGCCGCGCGGACGCCCGCGGCCGCGCACGCGCTCACGATCGATCGTCTGTTCTACGACACGGCCGCCGGGCGCGTGAGGCTGCCCGCCTCGCTGACCGCGTCGGCCGACGTCAGCGACGCACGCGGCTGGTCGGGGCAGGTCCGCACGGCCGACGGCCGCAACGTGACGCTGTCGGTGACGCCGGGCAATGACGGCCGCTTCGCGGTGAAGCTCGCCGCCACGCCGGCGGACGGCATCGCGCAGTGGGGCTTCTCGTTCGACGCAACGGCCGACGAGTCCTACACCGGCCTCATGGAGCGCGTCGTCGACGGTCCGCAGCAGGCGTCGTGGGCGCCGGGCATCACGACAGCGCTCAATCTGCGGGGACAGAAGGTGGACGTCTTCGTCAAGCCGACGCTCGCCGTCTACGCGCCGTTCTATCTGTCGTCGCGCGGCTACGGAATCGACGTGCACGGCACGTGGCCCGGCGCGATCGACTTCGCCGCCGCGGATCCCGCGCGCGTGCAGGTGTCCTTCGAAGGGCCCGAGGTCGACGCGACGATCTACACCGCCGACGACCCGGCATCCATCGTCCGCGCGCACGCGATGGACGCGGGTCCGGCGTTCCTGCCGCCGCGCTGGATGTATTCGCCTTGGCGCTGGCGCGACGAGCACACCGAGCGTCCGACGTACTACGACGGCACGCCGGTCACGGCGCCGTTCAACTCGGAAGTCATGGAAGACGTGATGATGATGCACGCCTTCGGCATCCCGAACGCGGTCTACTGGATCGATCGGCCGTGGGGACCGGGGCGCATCGGCTACGACGACTTCGAGATCGACGAGACGCGCCTGCCGCACTTCGCCGCCATGGTGCAATGGCTCGAGAGCCTGCACACGAAGACGTTCCTGTGGATCGCGCCGTTCGTCAACGGCCGCATGGCGGAAGAAGCGCTGGCCAAGGGCTACGGGCTGCCCGACGAACGGCCGACGCGCGACGGCAGCAACTACCCCCTCATCGACTTCACGAATCCCGAGGCGCGTGCCTTCTGGCAGGCGGGCGTGGCCAAGCTCCTGAAGCTCGGCGTCGCCGGATTCAAACTCGATCGGTCCGAAGAGAACATTCCCGACACGCTGACCGGCCGCGTCCACGATGGACGGACGATGCACGAGATTCGGAACGTGTATCCGGCGATGTACGTGCAGGCGACGGCCGAGGTCGCGCGTCAGTACCGCGGCGAGGATTTCGTGGCCATGCCGCGCGCAGGATACGAAGGGTCGGCGCGTGACGCCGTGTTCTGGGGCGGCGACATCGGCGGGACGCAGGAAGGGCTGCGCGCGTCGATTATCGCCGTGCAGCGGGCGGCGGTGATGGGTTACCCGAACTGGGGATCGGACACCTGCGGGTACAACCAGCAGCTCATGGAGCAGGAAGTCTGCTCGCGCTGGCTCGCCTTCTCCGCGTTCACGCCGATCATGGAAGTCGGCCCGACGCGCAACGTCGGCTTCTGGAACGCGCCGCGGCCACCGGCGTACGACGCGACGTTGATTGCGACCTGGCGTCTCTACGCGCGTCTGCACGATCGACTCGCCGACTACAGCTATCGCCAGGCGGAAGAGGCGCACCGCACGGGCATGCCGATCGTACGGCCGCTGTTCCTCGTCGATCCGGCCGCGCCCGCCGCGTGGACGAATTGGTGGACGTATCTTTACGGGCCCGACATCCTCGTCTCGCCGGTCTGGGAAAAGGGCCAGCGCACGCAGGCCGTGTATCTGCCCGCCGGGTCGCGCTGGAGAAGCGCCTGGCAGCCCGATGTCGTCTATGACGGTGGCCGCACGGTCAACGTGCCGGCCGACGTGCACGAGCTGCCGATCTTCGTGCGTGAGGGATCGAACGTGTCGCTCGGCGACTTGAATCAGGAGTGGCAGGAGTCGCAGCGCATCGCGGCGGATCGGCCAGACCTGAAAACGCTCGAAGGGCCGATCAAGGATTGGTTCGCCGCGCACGGGAACACGCAGTAGCGGACGTGGCAGGGAGCAGGCGGCAGGGGGCAGGACACAAACGGCAGAGACCAACACGATGACAATCCCGCGCGGTCGGGTTGGGCTGCCGCGGGACGCGTCATTGGAAGGATGTTCCCATGCGCTACACACGACGTGAATTCGGCAAGCTGGCGCTCGCCACGGCCCCCGCGATTGCGTTGCTCGACCGGACGGTCATCGGCGCGGCCCTCGCTCAGGCGCGACCGAACTCACTGATCAACGGCGTCCAGGTTGGCACGATCACTTACAGCTTTCGCAGCATGCCCGACCAGAGCGCCGAGGCGACGCTGAAGTACGTGGTCGACTCGGGCATCAACGCCATCGAACTGATGGGCGCGCCCGTGGAGCGGTACCTCGGGCTGTCGGAACCTCGCGGCGGCGGACGCGCGGGCGGAGGCGCCCCCGGTCGCGGCGGGCGTGGCGCGCCGGATCCGGCGACGCTGACCGCCTCGTGGAATGGGGTGGCGTGCGCACCGGCGCAGCCCAATGCCGACAACCTCGCCGCGGCCGGACTCGCGGCGGCCGCGCGCGGCGGCGGTGGACGTGGAGCTGGACGAGGTGGACGCGGGACACAGACGCCGGAACAGCGCGCGGCGGCCGAGGCGGCCGCGGCCGATCGGCGCAAGCGACTGCTCGCGGTCTCGATGGACAAGGTCAAGGCGCTGCGTGCGATGTACAACGACGCGGGCGTCTCGATCTACGCCGTCAAGATGCTCAACACGAGCATGTCGGACGACGAGGTCGACGTGATCTTCAACATCGCGTCGGCGCTCGGCTGCACGCACACGACGCTCGAGCTCACCGAAGACGAGGCACAGCTCAAGCGGCTCGGCGACTTCGCGCTCAGGCACAAGGTGTACGTCGCGTACCACACGCACACCCAGGGCAGCATGACGATCTTCGACAAGGCATTCGCGTTGTCCGAAGGCAATCGCGCCAACGTCGACCTCGGCCACTTCGTCGCCGGCGGCGGCGACGCGCTCGCGTTCCTGAACAAATTCCATGCGAAGATCGCGAGCTTCCACCTGAAGGACCGCACGACGCCGGCGCACTGCGCGCTGAATCTGGCCTGGGGCACGGGCGAGACGCCGATCACCCAGATCCTGCAGACGGTCCAGAAGAACCACTGGACGATGCCGGCGACGATCGAACTGGAATACGCGATCCCGGAAGGGTCTGACGCGGTCAAGGAAGTGCAGAAGTGCGTCGCGTACTGCCGGCGCGCGTTGGCGTAAGAAAGGGCTGAGGGCTCCGCCGCCTAACCTTAGTCACCGGCGCGGCGGGGCCAGGGAACAGGTTGCAGGTTATAGGCAACAACGCAGACGGCCCGCTCCTTACGCAGGGGCGGGCCGTTGTCGTTTGGTCTCGCTCAGCTCAAGACGGCTGCTCTCCATCTTGCGGCGCGGTGTCATTGCCCGCCGGTTCGAACGCCTGCCACCCGGCGCGATACGAACGCTGAAGGCACTCAGCCGACACCGAAACGATCCCGTATCCGCCATGCGAACTCGCGCAGGCAGTCTCGTTGATAGCGGTCACACGCCGCGTCGCCCCGACGAATATCCGCGTCATTTTCGAAATGTGACAGGTCGTGCCAGGCGGCCTCGAGGAGACCATCCTGGATCTCCGGCCATTGCGACACGGCGCTCGATGCTGAGAGATCGCCAGCGGCCACGGCTTCAAGCGCGAATGCGATCCGAGCTGCGGCGGCAGCCTCAGCCTCACCGGTTGGCTTCACGTCGCTTCGCTCCCGAGCGTCGCAGCCGCAGACTGCGGACAACAGTGCTCGTCCTGCTATGCGGCGTCATCGATTAGGCACCGTTCCCTTTCACGCCTCAGTGCGCCGTGCGATTGCCAGTTCCCCGTCGTCAGAAACGGCCAGACGCCTCGGATCCTCGCTCAACGGCATCACTATCCCTGGGCCTGAAGGCCGAGGGCTCCACGGAGGTGAGACGGCACCCTTCGCGATCTTCGCGTCTTCGCGCGAGACCCCGCCGTTTGTCCTGTCCCTGTCCCCTAATCCCTTCCCCCTTTGTTCCCTGTCTAAAACTCAATCCTCCTCATCACGCTCCGTGGTAGCGAGCGGATGACGAACATGATCAAACGCCAGATGCGCGGGGTGTAGACGACGGGCTGGCCGCGGTCGATGGCGCGGAGGATGTCGCGGGCGACGGCTTCGGGTTCGCCGGCGAAAGGTGGAGGTTTGAGTCCGGCCGTCATGCCGGTCTTGACGAAGCCGGGGCGCACGCAGACGACGCGCAGGCCGGCGGAGCGGAACTTATGGTCGAGGCCTTCGAGATAGTGCGAGAGGCCGGCTTTGGCCGCGCCGTACAGGATGACGGGCTTGCGGCCGCGGTCTCCGGCGACCGAGCTGACGACGCACAGCGTGCCGCCCTGAGCGAGAAGCCGTTGCCGCGCGTGTTCGCAGAAGGTGACGGTGTTGCCGAAGTTCGTGGTGAGGAGCTGCTGCGTGCGATCGAGGTCCGCCTCGAGCGCGGGCTGCGTCGCGAAGTCCGCGGCGGTGACGACGACCGTGTCGACGCGGCCGAGTGCGGCAGCCGCGGCGTCGAGTGCGGGCACGAACGTCTCGGGTCGCGCCAGGTCACACTCGGCCGTGCCCGCGACGACGGACCTCCCCGCGCGAATGTCCAGATCGCTCGCGCTCCGCTGCACGTCGTCTGCCCCGCGTCCGAGGAGAAACAGGCGATCGCCGCGCGCGGCCATGGCGCGGGCGACGGCGCGGCCGATGCCCTTGGTGGCTCCAAGAATGACGACGGTCACGGACGGTCTCCGAAAAGGCGCACGGACTGCGCGCTGCGCAGCGAGCCAGCGGGGTCCCAGCGGCGGCGGATGGCGAGCCACGCGTCGAGGCGGGGTTCCATGCGGCGGAAATGTTCGGCGCGCGTGAACGCGTCCTTGGCGAGATAGATGCGGCCGCCGGCCGACGCCACGAACTCGTTCAGTGCATCGACGACCTGCTGCGTGTTGTCGCGAATCGGTAAGTCGAGCGCGACGAGCACCCCGGGCATCGGGAACGACGACAG
>CALFMR010000321.1 GCA_937880585.1 uncultured Acidobacteriota bacterium | reverse complement strand
CGGACCGTCGCCGTGCACGGCGTCGTTTGCGGCGATGAATTTCGCCACGGTCCGTCGCACCCACTTGAACGTCGGCCCCGGCGCCTCGCTCCATCTCGACGTTGTCCTCCCCTTGCGCGTGACCGCGGACGTCGTCGTCACCGCCGAGCGGACGTTCAGGAACCTGGCGGATCTCGATCATCCGGAAGAGAGCCTCGTCGGTATCGCCGATGCGGCAAGTGAAGGCGCGGTGACGGGACGTCAGATCGCGGAGCGGCCCGTGATGCGGCCGGGTGAAGTGCTCGAGTCAGTGCCGGGCGTGATCATCAGTCAGCACAGCGGCGAGGGCAAGGCGAACCAGTACTATCTGCGCGGCTTCAATCTCG
Source organism: uncultured Acidobacteriota bacterium (assembly GCA_937880585.1). Classification (GTDB taxonomy): domain Bacteria; phylum Acidobacteriota; class Vicinamibacteria; order Vicinamibacterales; family SCN-69-37; genus CALFMR01. The sequence continues at coordinate 2,427 of CALFMR010000321.1, read as the reverse complement.
ATCACGGCACCGACTTCGCGACGACGGTCGCCGGCGTGCCCGTGAACCTGCCGACGCACGCACACGGCCAGGGCTATTCGGATCTCAACTTCCTCATCCCCGAGCTCGTGAGCAGCGTGCAGTTCAGGAAGGGACCGTACTCAGCCGAAGACGGCGACTTCTCCGCCGCGGGTGCCGCCACGATCAATTACGTCAACTCACTCGACGCGCCCATCGTCGACGCCAGCGGCGGCGAGCAAGGCTGGGCGCGCGTGCTCGCGGCCGCGTCGCCGCGCGTGGGCGCGGGACATCTGCTGGCCGCCATCGAGATCGGTCACAACGATGGGCCGTGGGTGAACCCGGACGATGATCGGAAGGTGAATGGTGTGGTCCGATTCAGTGCCGGCAGTCCGCGGCAGGCGTTCTCGGTCACGGGGATGGCATACGCGGCGCGGTGGAACTCGACCGATCAGGTGCCCGACCGCGCGATTGCGTCAGGTCTCATCTCGCGCTTCGGCGCGATCGACGACACGGACGGCGGCCGCACGCATCGTGTCAACGTGTCTGCCGACTACCAGCGCAGCACGGGTCAGACGTTGACGCGCGCGACGGCGTACGTCTCTCGCTACGCGCTGAATCTCTTTTCCGATTTCACGTACGCGCTGGACGACCCGGAACACGGCGATCAATTCGAGCAGGCGGATCGGCGTTGGGTGAGCGGCGCACGCGTCACGCACCGGCGCCTCGCGACCTGGCACGGCGTGTCGTTCGAGAACGCCGTCGGCGCGCAATATCGGTACGACGCCATTCCAACCGTCGGCCTCTATCACACCGACGCGCAAACGCGGCTGAGCACCGTGCGCGAGGACGCGGTCGACGAGCAGTCGCTCGGCGTCTTTGCCGAGAGCTCCGCGCGCTGGACGCCGTGGCTGCGGACGACGTCCGGCCTGCGCGTGGACGGCTATCGCTTCGACGTCTCATCGAACATCCCGGTCAACTCCGGTCTCACGCACGCGGGCCTCGCCAGCCCGAAGCTTGGCGTCGTCCTGGGACCGTGGAAGAAGACCGAGATCTACGGCAACGCGGGAGAGGGGTATCACAGCAACGACGCGCGGGGGACGACGATTACGGTCGATCCGTCGACGGGAGCGCCAGCCGATCGCGTCACGCCGCTCGTTCGTGCGCGAGGCGCGGAAGTCGGACTGCGGACGGTCGCGGTGCCACACGTGCAATCGACGCTGGCCGTCTGGCGCCTCGACCTCGCGTCCGAGCTCGTGTTCGTGGGCGACGCGGGCACGACCGAGGCGAGCCGGCCGAGCTCACGCTATGGCGTCGAGTGGTCGAACTACGCGGCGCTGCGGCCGTGGTTGACCGTCGATGCCGACCTCGCGTGGTCGCACGCGCGCTTCACGGACGATGATCCGGCCGGACGCATGATTCCCGGCGCGGCGGGAACGATTGTCTCGGCCGGGTTCACCGTCGCGCCGGCGAGCCGCGCGTTCGGCAGCGTGCGCCTGCGCTACTTCGGTCCGCGGCCGCTCATCGAGGACAACAGCGTCCGGTCGGACGCGACGAGCCTCGTCAACGCTCAGGCCGGCTGGCGGCTGACCTCACGCGTCGCGCTCGTGCTCGACGCGTTCAACGTCCTCAACGCCGCGGCGAGCGACATCGACTACTTCTACACATCGCGTCTGCCCGGCGAACCGCTCGAAGGCGTGGACGACATCCACACGCATCCGACGCTGCCGCGGACACTGCGGGGCTCCGTGCGCGTGCGGTTCTGAAACGTGTCTCAGTTTTCTGAACGCGACACGATCCAGACCGCGGGCGTCTGAAGAACGGTCGCGGCAACCGCAGGGGTCCGCGTCCACTGGACCTGGGCGGAGTGGCGAGGGCCGGCGGGGGCCCCTAGAATCAAAGCGGCTCACTTGCAGCCGCGGCCGGCGTGTGTTGTACGCTGGTCGGTCCCTGCTCCGGCCATGGGAAACATGGCCGGTTGGGGTGCTCCAGGACCGACGGACGGCCTGGCGCGAATTCGAAGGAGGCGCCTCTCGTGCGCATCACGACGTTGATGATGAAGTCATTGATCGGTTCGGCACTCATCCTGACCGTCGCGCTCGCCGCCCCAGCGGCCGCGGAACAGCCCTCGCGCCCCGTCTCGGGCGGCAACGACCAGACGATGCTCGTCGGTGCGGGGTTGACGTTCCTCAATGCCGGCGACAGCACTGGCGTCGGCTTCGCCGGCAACGCGCTCTTCAACGCGCTCAAGACGACCGACACGGGCCGCATCGGCATTGTCGGCGACCTCGGTTGGAATCACTTCGACGGCGGGTCGGCGACGACCGTCATGGGCGGCGGCCGCTACACCTTCACGACGAAGGGCAAGGTGGTCCCCTACGGCCAGTTCCTCGTGGGCGGCGTGCACTCGCCCGGCAGCACGGACTTCCA
>CALFMR010000320.1 GCA_937880585.1 uncultured Acidobacteriota bacterium | reverse complement strand
GGGCGAAGTGACGCGCTTCGGCGCCGTGGATCGGCCGATGTTGCACGCCGAGCGCGGCGTCTGCGACGCCGGCGGTCACCTGGTCGGCGCGGTCGTCGTCCACGTCGCACCGAGCGACTACCAGGCGCTGCCCTTCCTGCCGTCGCAGAATCCGTATTACGACCTGCTCGACACGTCCGGCGACTCGTCGCGCGCATCCGAGCCGCGGCTGCCCGACTTGCAGCTCGTCGTGTACGGCTGGAGCCTGCAGCCGATCTTCGTCTCGGATACCGACCGCGCGGCATGGTCGATTTCGCCGGCGCTCTTCCAGCAGATCTACGGCGCCGGCGCGCCGTTCTGGGCGACGCTCGAGACCGAGGGCCGGCCCTACCGCGTGTACTTCTCGCAGAACCGCGCGGGCATTTACGCGCTCGGCTATCCGATACCGGGCCTCTTCGATCATGCGACGCGGCTCGCCGAGCTCGCCGCGCTCACGGCCGTCCTGTTCATCGTCATCCAGATCGCGGGTACGATCTCGGCGCCGTTCTCCCGGCGACCCGCGCCGCTCCGCCGCCTCTTCCACGAGGTGCGAACGAGCTTCTACCGCAAGCTCTTTCTGTTCTTCGTCCTTGCCGCCGTCGGGCCGGTGCTCGCCTTCGCGCTGGCGTTCGGCGCCTACATGGGCACGAAGTTCAGCGCGGACGTCGAGGCCGAAGCCCGCAGCGTCGTGAGCGTCGCGCAGCGCGTGTTCGAGCAGGTCGCCTCCACCGATCAGCCGCCCGGCCAGCCGCCGGTCCAGCCCTCCGATGACGTCATGGTCTGGATTCGGCAGGTCATCGATCAGGACGTCAACCTGTTCGACGGATCGGAGCTCGTCGCGACGAGCCAACGCGATCTCTTCAACCAGCGCTTGCTGTCGACGCGCACGCCGGCGAGCGTCTACCGCACGATCGCGCTCGAACGGCTGCCGACCTATGTCGCCGAGGATCGGCTGGGGCCGTCGCCGTACCTCGTCGCCGCGGCGCCGGTGCCGGCACGCGGGCCGGACGCCGTGCTGACCGTGCCGCTCGCGCCGCGCCAGCGTGAGATCGAGCGCGAGCTCGACGAGCTCGATCGCGGCGTGCTCGTGGGCTCCGTCTTCGTCGTGCTGTTCGCCGCCGCACTCGGCGCCTGGCTCGCGAGCCGCATCGCCGATCCGGTCGCCCGCCTCACGCGCGCGACTCGGCAGATCGCCGCCGGCCGCCTCGACGTGCGCATCGTCGCCGACACGGCGGATGAGCTTCGCCGGCTCGTCGACAACTTCAACAGCATGACGGCAACCCTCGTCGCGCAGCGGGCCGAGCTTGCCCGTACGAATCAGCTGAAGGCCTGGAACGAGATGGCGCGGCAGGTGGCGCACGAGATCAAGAATCCGCTCACGCCGATTCAACTCGCGGCCGAGCACTTGAACCGCGTACACGAGGACCACGGCCGTCCGCTCGGCGCGGTGTTCGATCAGTGCGTGCAGACCGTGCTCGGCCAGGTGCGGCTGCTGCGCCGGATTGCGTCAGAGTTCGCGAACTTCGCGGGCGAGCCGACGCCGCGTCTCGAGGCGATCGATCTCCATGCGCTCGTCGACGGCATCGTCGGTCCCTATCGCCTCGGTCTGGCGGGACGCGTGACGTTTCACGTGGACCTGCCAGCCGACTTCCCCGCCATCCGCGGCGACCGCACGCTGCTGTCACGCGCGCTGACGAACCTCGTCGAGAACGCGGTGCAGGCCATGCCGACCGGCGGCGAGCTGTCGGTCTCCGGTCGTCGAGACAATGACGGAATGGTCGAAGTGACGATCGCCGATACCGGCGTCGGGATGGACGAGACGGCCGTGGCGCGCGCGTTCGAGCCCTACTTCTCGACCAAGACCAGCGGCTCCGGTCTCGGCCTCGCGAACGCGCGCCGCAACATCGAGCTCATCGGCGGCCGCATCACGCTCGCGAGCGAAGCGGGCCGCGGGACGACGATTACGGTGCGTCTGCCGGTCGCGCCGGCGGCTCCTCCCGATGCGGCCGCGTCCGCCCCAACGCCATTTCGATGAACGCCGAGAGCAGATAGCCGTACGAGAGGATCACGAGCGTGATGCGCGGCTCGGTCGCGATGAGCGCGATGAGCATCGCGAGCAGGACGATCTTGATGTACGACGGACTCCATCCGAAGTTGATCGTCTTGAAGCTGCGGAAGCGAATCGTGCTCACCATCAATCCCGCCGGGATGAGCACGACGACGACGGCGGCGATGGCCTGCCAGATGCCACCGATCGGATACGGCCACGCGAAGATCGTCGCCGCGACGACGCCCGCCGCGGGCGGCGACGGCATGCCCACGAAGTAACGCTTGTCGACCTGCGTTGTCGTCTGAATGTTGAAGCGCGCGAGACGCATGGCAGCGGCCGTGAGATAGACGAACCCGGCGGCCCAGCCGAGGCGGCCGAGATCGGACAAGCCCCACGCGAACGCGAGTGCGGCGGGCGCGATGCCAAACGAGATGATGTCGGCGAGCGAATCGAGCTCGAGCCCGAACGCGCTCGCCGTGTTCGTCATGCGCGCGATCCGTCCATCGAGCATGTCGAGCACGACCGCAATGCCGATGAACGGCGCCGCCGTGACGAGCTCGCCGCGCATCGCGAACATGACGCACGCGTACCCGCAGAACATGTTGCCGACCGTGAAGATGCTCGGCAGCAGGTAGACGCCGCGGCGATAGTGCCGCGCGTCCTGCGCCAGCCGCCGCGAACCGGACCACTCAGCCATTGACGCTCTCCGTGGCCAGGCGCGCGAGGACGGTCTCGCCGCCGCGCACCCGGTCGCCCCGCGCGACGGCCAGCGCCGCCGTGACGGGCACGAACACATCCATCCGCGATCCGAACTTCATCAGTCCGATACGCTCGCCCGCGGCGAGCGCCTGTCCCACCGCGACGCGGCAGACGACGCGCCGGGCCAGCAGGCCCACGACCTGCCGCACCACGATTACTACTCCATCATGGTCGAGCCAGATCTCGGAATGCTCGTTCCGATGTGCATCTGCGCGAAATGCCGCGCGAAACGATCCGGGCACGTAGGCGACGCTGAGCACGCGACCGGAAAGCGGCGTGCGGTTGATGTGGACGTCGAGCACCGACAGAAAGATGGTCACCTGCTGCCAGGTACCCGCCGGCGTCTCGTCCGGTCGAGCGGGCCCCGCGTGCATGACGACGCCGTCGGCCGGTGAGAGCACGAGGGACGGATCGGCCGGCACGCGCCGGGCGGGATCGCGGAAGAACAGCGCCACGGCCAGCGGCACGACGAGGAGCGCCAGGGCCACGGGCCCCGACCACCACGCCACCGCGACCGCGGGAATGGCCGCCGCCGCGACGAACGGCCACGCAGCGGCGTCAATCTTCACGACAGACGAAACGGACGCGCGCGCGACAGGAGATCACCCACCGACCAGCCCGCCGCGCGCACGACGAAACTACCGGCTCACCAGGTCGCCACCCGAGGGCATGGCGCGATCGCGCACGAGCGCCTCGATGCGGTCCTTGAGGGCGAGCTTCTGCTTTTTCAACATGTGTTCCCGATACTGCTGCTGATCGCTGGGATACGAGAGGGTGGACAGGCGGCGAATCTCTTCGTCGAGGTCGTGATGCTCCGACATCAGGCGTCCGAGGACGTCATCGGGTCGAAGCCCCTCGACCGACTGCATGCCATCGAGCGAGCTCTGAGCGTCTGCCATGCTCCGCCTCCTTCGTGAATCCAGATCGGAAGCCGGCCGCGCGGTGACCGGCTGGGCCGGTGTGCGAAACGTACCACAAACGCAGGCGAATGGCACGAGGCGCGACGTCCGCGCCGGACGTGCGCCACGGGCAGATCAGGTGCCGGCAATGGCGCGATTCCAGAGGATCAACGCGTCCTCGCGCGGATCCTGATAGTAGTCGCGCCGCACGGCTTCGACCTTGAATCCCAGCCCTCCGTAGAGCGCGAGCGCCGCCGTGTTGGACCGCCGCACCTCGAGCGTGGCCGATCGCGCGCCGGCGGCCGCCGCCTCGGCGAGCACGTGAACGAGGAGCGTCCGCGCCGCACCGTGCCGCCGCCAGTGTTCGTCGACGGCGACGCTGTTGAGGTGCAGCTCGTCGAACACCATCCAGCACGCGCAATACGCGACGAGTGTGCCGTCAGGCGCGTCGAGGACGTACAACCGCGCGACATCCGTGTGCTCGAGCTCCCAACGGATCGCTTCGGCGCCCCAGGGATTGGTGAACGTCCGCCGCTGCAGCGCCTCGACCGCGCCGAGATCCGCATCGCCCGCCAGACGACGAACCGTGAAGCGCGGCGCCGGTGCAAGCCCCGCGCGCTCGCGCGCAATCACCGCATCGGGCCGGCGAAGATAGATCGGCCGGATCGCGTGCGGCGCGGTGGCCCGTTCGGGATGCGCGGCCGCGATGCGGACGGCGGCCTCCGCGAGCGACATCGAGGCGTCGACAATCCGCGCCCGCGACACGGCTGACGTGAATACCTCAGAGAAACGACGCCCGCCGTCGCCGACAATGACCGCCGGGCGCGTGCCGGCGCGTTCTGCCACGAGCGCGGCGGCATCAGCGGCACGAAGCGCCGCGGGCTCGATGAGCGCGACCGCGTGTCCGTCCGCGTCCACGACGCGACGGTCGTACGCGGCGATGAACACTTCACCGCGCTGGCCGTCGAGACACGGCACGACGATCGCGTCTTCCATCTCCGATGCCGATGACGAGGCAACCCAGGCCTCGACGAGCGCGTCGAGCGTCGGCACGGCCACGACGAGCCGGCCGCCCGACAACGCCAGCCCCTGAATGGCCGCGATGCCGATGCGCAGACCCGTGAACGATCCGGGGCCGGAGACGACCGCGAACAGATCGACGTCGGCGATCGATCGCCCGTGCGCTTCGGCCCAGCGCGTCAACTCGCCGGGCAGCCGCTCGCCATGCGTGCGCGAGGCGTCGCCGTCGGTCGCCGCCGACACGCCGTCCTGCCAGATGGCGACACTCCCGGCACGTGTCGCGGTTTCGAGCGCAAGAATGACCATCGCGGCAATGTTATACTCCGCGGAGTTTCACCTCCGCCCGCGCGTATCGTCTGCCGCACGGCTCGCCTGTGACATCACCGACGCCATCGCCCGCTCCGGCTGCCTCGGCCACGCCGGCCATGCGCCAGTATTTCGACGCGAAGCGCCAGCATCGCGACGCGATCGTCTTCTTCCGCATGGGCGATTTCTACGAGATGTTCTACGAGGACGCGCTCGTCGCCTCGCGCGCGCTCGACCTCACGCTGACCTCGCGCGCCAAGGACGCGCAGGGCGCGATTCCGATGTGCGGCGTCCCCTTCCACGCGCTCGACACGTACCTGTCGCGGCTCGTGCGGCAGGGTTATCGCGTCGCCATCTGCGAACAGGTCGAGGATCCGAAGCAGGCCAAGGGACTCGTCCGCCGCGAAGTCACACGCGTCGTCTCGCCGGGAACCTTCGCGGACGCCTCGTATCTCGAAGCGCGCGAGCCCGCGTTTCTCGTGGCCATCGCGACGCCTGGGCCGTCGGCCCGGCCATGGGGACTCGCCTTCCTCGACGTCTCGACGGGCGAGTTCGCCGCCGCGGAGTTCGCTGGCGCGGGTGCGGCCGACGCGCTCGCGGCGGAGATCAGCCTGCTCCGCCCGCGCGAGATTCTCGCGGCCGACGATGCGGATCTGACGCCGCTGGGTGAGGTGCCGGACGGCTGCCGGCTCACTCGCGTCGACGCCTGGACATTCGATCCGCCGCGCGCGCGCGAGCGGCTCGCCCAGCAGCTTCACGCTGCCTCGCTCGCCGGCTTCGGCCTCGATCGCGCCGAGGCCGCCGTCGCGGCCGCGGGCGCCGTCGTCGCCTACCTGCGCGACACGCAGCGCACGGAACTCTCGCACGTTCGCGACATCTCGCTTCGCGTCGCGGCCGATGCGCTGCGCATCGATCCCGTCACGCTTCGCCATCTGAACGTCGTCGACGGCGTGGACGGTGGACGCTCGGGATCGCTGCTCGAAACCATCGATCGCACGGTCACGGCGATGGGCGGTCGCCTCCTGCGGCAGTGGCTCGTGCGCCCGCTCGTGACGCTCGCGCGCATCCAGGATCGGCTCGACGCGGTCGAGGACTTCGCGTTTCGCGGCGTCGAGCGCGGCAAGCTGCGCGAGACGCTCAAAGCGATGCACGACCTCGAACGGCTCGTGTCGCGCGTCTCGCTCGGCACGGCCGGCCCAAGGGATCTCGTCGCCCTTGCCCAGTCGCTCGCCGTGCTTCCACGCGTGAAGGCCGTGGTCGCCGATCTGCACGCGCCGCTCATCGGCAGCCTCGTCGCCGAGATCGACGACCTCACCGACGTGCGCGAGGCCATCGAGTCGACGCTCGTCGACGAACCGCCCGCACTTGCGCGCGATGGCGGCCTCGTGCGCGAGGGGGTCGATCCAGAACTCGACGCGCTCGTCACGACGAGCCGTGGTGGGCGCACCGCGATCGCCGAAATGGAAGACGCCGAGCGCGCGCGGACCGGGATCACGTCGCTCAAGATCCGCTACAACCGCGTGTTCGGCTACTACATCGAGATCTCGAAGGCGAATCTCGCGAACGTCCCGGACGACTACATCCGCAAGCAGACGATCGCCAACGGCGAACGCTTCATCACGCCCGCGCTCAAGGAATACGAGGATCGGATTCTCGGCGCCGACGAGCGCATCGCGGCGCGCGAGCTCGAAATCTTCGAGGCGCTCGTCCACCGCGTCGCGACTGAAGCGCCGCGCGTTCTCGATACGGCGCGCGCGGTCGCCTCCCTCGACGTGCTCGCCGCGCTCGCTGACACGGCCGCAGCCGCGAACTTCACCAAGCCGTTTCTGCACGACGGCGATGAGTTCGTCGCAGCCGAGGTTCGCCATCCCGTCGTCGAACGGCACGTCGGCAGCGCGTTCGTGCCGAACGACGTCCAGTTCGACGCCGCACAACAGCTCATCATCCTCACCGGTCCGAACATGGGCGGCAAGTCCACGTTCCTGCGCCAGGTCGCGCTCCTGAGCGTGCTCGCCCAGGCGGGATCGTTCGTTCCGGCGCGGTCGGCCAAGCTCGCCGTTGTCGACCGCATCTTTGCGCGCGTCGGCGCGTCCGACAACATCGCGCGCGGCCAATCGACATTCATGGTCGAGATGCAGGAGACGGCCGCCATCCTGCACGCGGCGACCTCGCGCAGCCTCGTGATCCTCGATGAAATCGGCCGCGGCACGGCGACCTTCGACGGCCTGAGCCTGGCGTGGGCCGTGGCCGAGCATCTCGCCTCGGGCGATCGCGCGCGACCGAAGACGCTCTTCGCCACGCACTATCACGAGCTGACGGACCTGGCCGATGCGCTCGAGGGCGTCGCCAACTATCACGTCGCCGCGCGCGAGTTCCGCGACGACATCGTGTTCCTGCACAAGATCGTGCCCGGCCGATCGGATCGCAGCTACGGCATCCAGGTCGCGCGGCTCGCGGGCCTGCCGGCGTCGGTCGTGCGGCGCGCCGGCGAAATCCTGCGGTCGCTCGAACAGGACGAGCTCGCGCGCGGCGGACGCCCGAGCCTCAGCGGCTCGCCGGCTGCCGACCAGCATCAGTTGCCGCTCTTCCAGGCGACCGACGCGCCGCACCCGGTCGTCGAGCGGCTCCGCCAGCTCGACGTCGATCGACTCACGCCGATCGACGCGCTCAATCTCCTCGCCGCACTCAAGCGCGAGACCGAGCCGTGACGCGCCCTGCACTCGCCGTCCTCGCCATCGTGGCGACGGCCGCCGCGTGCGCCGCACCGCCGCGCAATCCGCACGTCATCGTCGTCGGCCTTGCCAACTCGCCGATCAACCTCGATCCCGGCATCGGCCTCGACGAGACGTCGCAGCGCGTGCACCAGCTCGTGTTCAGCTCGCTGCTCGGCTTCAGCCCGGACTTTCGTCCCGTGCCGGAGCTCGCGACGCGCTTCGAGACGACCGACTTCCAGACGTACACCGCGACGATTCCCGCCGGCTTCCACTTCCAGGATGGCCGCGAGATGACGTCGGACGACGTTGCCTACGCGTTCCGCCTCTTCCTCGATCCCA
>CALFMR010000319.1 GCA_937880585.1 uncultured Acidobacteriota bacterium | reverse complement strand
GTGCACGTAGTGGTTGAACATTTTCCGCGTGTCGGCCACGCCGCCGAAGCCGCCGAGCACCTCGAGGCCGCTGAGCACCTGCGTCTCGAAGGTGTTCTTCGCGCGCTCGACTTCGCGCGCGTCCGGCGCGTGCTGGCGCAGATTTTCGATCGCGTCGGTGATCCCCTGCTCGACTTCCGCCGGCGTGTGGCCCGGACGGACGGTCGCGACGATCTCGAAGACCGATCCCAGCGAGAGCGACTCCTGCGTCGCGCTGACGTTCTGCGCGATTTGCCGGTCGTAGACGAGCGTCTTGTAGAGACGGCTCGAGTCGCCGCCGCCGAGCACGCTCGCCGTGGCGTCGGCGTCCGCGTCACCCGGCTTGAAGAACGGCGGCGTGAGCCACGCCATGTACACGCGCGACAACTGCACGCGGTCCTTCACGACCGCGCGCCGCTCGCTCGTAATCGGCGGCGTCGTCACGGTGACCGGCGGCACGTCGGGCCCGCGTTTGAGCGTGCCGAAGTACTTCTCGACGAGTCCCTTCACCGTCGTCTTGTCGAAGTCGCCCACGATCGCGAGGCTCGCGTTGTTCGGCCGGTAGTACTGCTTGAAGAAGCTCTTCACGTCGTCGAGCTTCGCCGCCTGGATGTCGGCGTGCGTGCCCATGACGTTCGCGTAGTACGGATGGCCCTTCGGAAAGAGCTCGTGGAACACCGTGTCCTGCACGATGCCGTACGGCTGGTTCTCAATCGACTGCCGTCGCTCGTTGCGGACGACGTCCTGCTGATTGGCGAGTTTGATCTGATCGACCGCGTCGAGCAGGTAGCCCATGCGATCGGACTCGAGCCACAGACCCAGTTGGAGCTGGTTGGACGGCAGCGTCTCGAAGTAGTTCGTCCGGTCGAAGTCCGTCGTGCCGTTGACGTCGGTCGCACCCGCGGCTTCGAGCAGCCGGAAGTGCGAGTCGTCGGGCACGTGCTTCGATCCCTGGAACATCAGGTGCTCGAACAAGTGCGCGAAACCGGTACGCCCCACCGCCTCGTTCGCGGGCCCGACGTGATACCAGATATCGACGGCCACGAGCGGGAGGCGATGATCTTCCGACAGGATCACGTCGAGGCCGTTAGGCAGCGTGTACTTCTCGAACGGAATCGTCGGCGTCTCGGAGGCCGCCGGCGCGGGCGTCGATCGCCCGCACGCGACCGCGAGTCCCGCGAGGACGAGGCCGATGACAACGGCTCGATGACCGGAATAGCGATTCATGCCGAACGCTCCTCGATGAGGCCGCGGCGAGGCGTGCCGCGGCTCTGCGTGCAACCCAGGCGCTGAAGGGACAACAATAGTCCGAAAGCCTCATGCCCAGCCACACGTTGACGCTCATCCCTGGAGACGGCATCGGCCCCGAAGTCACCAACGCCGTCACCCGCGTCTTGGCCGCGAGCGGCGTCGTCATCACGTGGGATCGCCACGACGCCGGCCTCACCGCGGTCGAGCGCACCGGGAAGACGCTGCCCCAGGCGCTCCTCGACTCGATCACGCGCAACCGCGTCGCGCTCAAGGGCCCCGTGACGACGCCCGTGGGACATGGCTTCACGAGCGTCAACGTCGGCCTGCGGCAAGCGCTGGGCCTCTACGCGAACCTGCGCCCAGTCGCGAATCTGCCCGGCGTCGCGAGCCGCTTCGCCAACGTCGACCTCGTCATCGTCCGCGAGAACACCGAGGACCTGTACGCCGGCGTCGAACACACCGTCGTGCCGGGTGTCGTCGAGAGCCTGAAGATCATCACCGAGGCGGCATCGACGCGCATCGCCGAGTTCGCGTTCCGCTACGTCGAGGCCAACGGGCGGAAGCGGGTGACGGCCATCCACAAGGCCAACATCATGAAGCTCAGCGACGGCCTGTTCCTCGAGTCCACGCGCGCGGTCGCCGCACGCCACCCCGACGTCGCCTATGACGAACGGATCGTCGACGCGGCCTGCATGCACCTCGTCATGAAGCCGGAACAGTTCGACGTGCTGCTCCTGCCGAATCTGTACGGCGACATCGTCTCGGATCTCTGCGCGGGGCTCGTCGGTGGACTTGGCGTCGTGCCCGGCGCGAACCTCGGCACGGACGTAGCCGTGTTCGAAGCCGTGCACGGTACGGCACCAGACATCGCGGGGCAGGACGTTGCCAACCCGACGGCGCTTCTGCTCTCGGCGCTGCTCATGCTGCAGCACATCGGCGAGATGGACGCCGCGCGACGGATTCGCGCGGCGCTCGATCGCGTGCTGACCGGCGGCCGCGTCCGCACGCGCGATCTGGGCGGCACGGCCTCGACGCGCGCGTTCGCCGACGCCGTGATCGCGGCGCTCTGAGCGGTCGGACCGCTCGGTCCGGCACCCGGCGCTCTGCTATATTTTTCTGCGGTGAGACCCGACGACCTCACGCGGGCGGTCCTGGCGCGCGACGACGTGGCCAGGTATCTGCGGAGCGGACACGGCGAGTCGGACGCCGATCCGCGCCAGCGCGTCGAGTCGTATCTCGAAGAGCTGCGCACGACGCAGCGGTACCGCTTCTACCGCGCGCTGCAGCACCCGCTCTATCCGATCCTCCGCAAGGTCCGCCGCATCGCCGAACACGTCGACATCGCCGTCGAGGCCACGCGGCGTGGACGCGTCGTCTTCGTCTCGAATCACAAGAGCCATCTGGACTATCTCATCGAGCCGCTCGTGCTCGACGACAACGGCGTGCGCCCGCCGCTCGTCGCCGCGGGGATCAATCTCTTCGGCGGCGCGCTCGGCTTGCTGCACCGGCACGTCACGGGTGCGATTCCCATCCGCCGCAACAACAAGGATCCGCTGTACCTCATCACGCTCCGCGCCTACGTCGCCGAGCTGCTCAAGTACCGCGACCTGCTCTATTACGCGGAAGGCGGACGCAGCTACAGCGGCGAGCTGAAGGCGCCCAAGACCGGGTTGCTCCAGGCCGCGCTCCATGCCGATCGGAGCGAACTGTCGATCGTGCCGATGGCCATCGCCTACGACCTGGTGCTCGAGGACCGGATCATCTCGCGTCAGGCCCTGAAGCGGCGGCCGCGGCCGTTCGCGCAGGAGGTCGCCGAGATGGCGCGCCACGCGGTCGGCTACCGGTCGCGTGCGTTCGTCACCTTCGGTGCGCCGATTCCGCTCGCCGACTACGCGCCGGAGTCGCGGCGCGATCTCGTAAAGCTCGCGCACCGCGCGCACGAGGCGGTCGGCCGCCAGTACAAAGTGCTGCCGACGGCGCTCGTGGCCTCGGCCATGCGGCCGTCGATCGCGCGCGGCGAGCTCACGTCACGGATCGAGGAGCGGCTGGCCGTGCTCGCGGCCGAGGGCGCGAATCTCGCCGTACGCACCGCGCGCCAGGCGGTCGACGAAGGCGTCGACCCGCTCATCGAGCGCGGCGTGCTCGCCGCGTCCGGTTCGCGGCTTCGCGTACGCGACCGGATCGTCCTGCGCTATTACGCGCGCACCATCCAGCACCTGTTCGCGGCCGGGACCACGCACTGATGTTCGCGTCGCTGTCGAAGGCGACCTTCTCAGTCCTCGCGAACAGCATCGTCCTCAAGGCGATCGCGTCGCGCGTCGGCTTGCGGCGTCCGCACAGCTTCGCGCACCGTTTCGTCGCGGGCGAGACGACGGCCGACGCGATTGCCGCGGCCCAGCGGCTCGAAGCGCGCGGGTTGACGGTGACGCTCGATCACCTCGGCGAACGCATGACCACGCGCGACGGCGTCATGCAGGCCACGCGCGCCTACATGGCCATCGTCCAGGCCGCCGCCGACGCGGGGATCAGCCGCAATCTCTCGGTCAAGCTCACGCAGATCGGACTCGACATCGATCGCGCCACGGCCATCGACAACCTGCGCCGCGTGCTCGACGTCGCGACGCGCGCGGACTTCTTCGTCCGCATCGACATGGAGGGATCGGCCTACACCGAGAACACGCTCGAGGTGTTCGAGTCGCTCTGGGGCATCGGCACGCGCAACATCGGCGTCGTCATCCAGGCGTGCCTGCGGCGATCGCCCGGCGACGTCGCGCGCATGAACGAGCTCGGCGCGCGCGTGCGGCTCGTCAAGGGGGCGTATCGCGAGCCGAAGGACGTCGCCTTTCAGCGCAAGGCCGAGGTCGACGCCGCGTATGCCGCGTTGATGGAGCAACTGCTCGCGTCGTGCACCTACCCCGCGATCGCGACGCACGATCCGGCGCTCATCGCGCGCGCGCGGCAATTCGCCGCCGACCGCGCGATCGGCCACGATCGCTTCGAGCTGCAAATGCTGTACGGCATCCGCCGAGACTTACAGCGATCGCTCGTCGAGGCCGGCTATCACGTCCGCATCTACGTGCCGTTCGGCACGGACTGGTTCCCGTACTTCATGCGCCGCCTCGGCGAGCGGCCGGCCAATCTGGGGTTCGTGTTCAAGAGCCTCGCGCGGGAAGAGAAGGATCAAGTTAGAAGGTAGAAGACGGAAGCCAGAGGTGGGGTTCCGGGTTCCCCCCCGGGCCTGAAGGCCCGGGGCTCCACGGATTCTGCGGAGCCCTGGGGGCTCCGCGGACCAAACGTCTTCTGTGGAGCCCTGGGTCTTTAGACCCAGGGGGAACTCGGAACCCCACGCTCGCTGCGAATCTCCATCTGTCACAGAATGAACGGACACATGGCCCGACTTTCCTCGCGCGTGATCGCCATCACCGGCGCCTCGGCCGGAATTGGCGCGGCGACGGCGCGGGCCGCAGCGGCTGACGGTGCCACGGTCGTTCTGTCCGCTCGGCGCGGCGACAGGCTCGACGCGCTCGCGGCCGACATCGTGCGGTCCGGCGGCCACGCACTGGCCGTCCCCGGTGACGTCACGCGCCGCGAGGACATGGACGCGCTCGTCACGCGCGCGGTCGATGCGTTCGGGCGGCTCGACGCGATGATCTGCAACGCCGGCATCGGCTACCACGGCGCGCTCGACGAGACGTCAGACGACGTCATGCGGCGGCTGGTGGAGGTCAACCTGATGGGAACGCTCTACGCCGCGCGCGCGGCGCTCGTGCAGATGCGCCGGCAGGGCGCCGGACACCTCATCGCGGTCTCGTCGATCGCCGGCCGCCGCGGCGTGGGTGGATCGTCCGTGTACGGCGCGACCAAGGCCGCGCAGATCGCGTGCTTCGAAGCGCTCCGCGCCGATCTCGCCGGTACCGGCATCCACGCATCGATCGTGCTGCCGGTCTCGACCGTGACGGAATTCCACGACGCCATCGCGCGCGACTTCGGTCACGCCGTCGAAGGCGCCGGGCCTCGCCAGTCCGCCGATGTCGTCGCTCGGCGCATCGTCGACTGCCTCGTGCATCCACGGCCCGAGGTCTATCCGTACAGACCCGCCTGGCTGCTCTCCGCGATGAGCGTCCTCGCGCCGTCGGTCGCCGACCGCGTCGTGCAGCGCTTCACTCGGCACCGCAAACCACACCATGCCACCACCGGACGCTCCGACACCTGAGCTCGTCCGCGGGCTCGCGACGGCCGTCCGTGACGCGGGCGGACGTGCGCTCGTCGTCGGCGGCTGGGTGCGCGATGAACTGCTGGGCCGCGCGCCGAAGGACCTCGATCTCGAAGTTTTCGGCCTCGACGCGCCGCGGCTGCGCGTGGTGCTCGACGGCTTCGGCCGCGTCGACACGGTCGGCGAGAGTTTCACCGTCTACAAGATCGGCGGCATCGACGTGTCGCTGCCGCGCCGTGAGTCGAAGACCGGCCGTGGGCACAAGGCGTTTGCCGTCGAAGGCGACCCGTCGCTCTCGATCGAAGACGCGGCGCGCCGGCGCGACTTCACGATCAACGCCATCGCGCGCGACCCACTCACGGGCGAGATCCTCGATCCATTCGGCGGCCGTCGCGATCTCGACGCCCGCGTGCTGCGCGTCGTCGATCCCGTGCGCTTCGCTGACGACAGCCTGCGCGTGCTACGCGCGCTGCAGTTCGCCGCGCGCTTCGATCTGACGGTCGACGCCGACACGCGCGCGCTCCTCGCGTCGATCCCGCTCGACGATCTGCCGGCTGAGCGCGTCTGGGGCGAAGTCGAGAAGCTCCTGCTCCAGGCGCCGCGGCCGTCAATCGGCCTCGCGCTCGCCTGGGACCTCGGCGTCGTCGGTCGGCTGTGGCCGGAGCTCGTGCCGCTGGCGTCGTGTCCGCAGGATGCCGAGTGGCATCCGGAAGGCGACGTCTGGACGCACACGTTGATGGTCGTGGACCAGGCGCGAAAACAGATCGACGATCTGGATCGCGGGCGCGCGGCCGCCGTCATGCTGGCCGCGGTCTGTCACGACTTCGGCAAGCCCGCGACGACGGCGTTCGTCAACGGACGGCTGCGATCGCTCGGTCATGAAGAAGCCGGCGTGATGCCGGCGATGTCGTTCCTCGATCGACTGAACGTCCACACGATCGACGGCTTCGACGTGCGACGCGCGGTCGCGGGCATGGTCGCGCACCATCTCAAGCCCGGCGCGTTTCTGAAAGCGCCCCAAGGCGTGACCGATGCCGCGTTCCGCCGGCTCGCACAGAAGGTCGATCTCGAGCTGGTCGTCCGGCTCGCGCGTGCCGACTGCAGCGGTCGCGGCGGTCACTTCGACTGCTCGGCTATCGAGGCGTTCCTCGCCCGCGCGCGCGCGCTGGGCGTCGAGCACGCGGCGCCGAAGCCGCTCGTCCTCGGCCGGCATCTCCTGGCGATGGGCATGACGCCCGGGCCGGCGGTCGGACGCATCCTGCACCACGTCTACGAACGTCAACTCGACGGCAGCGTCACGACCGTCGACGAGGGACTTGCGCTGGCGCGCACGCTCGTCGCCGCCGAGAAGGACGCGTGAACGTCGCGGCAAAATCCGGACGGAAGCGGCCGGCGTCGCGATACGCTTCAAGATTGATGCGATCGATACGACCGTCCGCGCTCGCCGGCTCCGTCGTCTTCACCGTCCTCGCGCTCGCGGCCGCCCGACCGGCCGCGGCACAGCAGGCGCCGCGCCCGCTGCCGATCATGGTGGCGGACGTCCGCGGCTTCTATACAGGCCTCGGACAGGATCCCGTGACGGCCACCGACCTTCAGGTCAGCTCCGATCAACTGCCCGGCCGCGTGTTCGGCGGCGCGGTTGGCGTCCATCTCTATCCGCTGCGCAAGGGCAGCTTCGCGTTCGGCATCGGCGGAGAAGGCGTGCTGGCCGGTGGTCATGCCCAGCGCGCCGAGACAACGACGACGCCCGCCGGTCCGATCGTGCAGCAGCAACTGCGCGGCTTCTCGGTGCAGATCTCGCTGAACTTCGGGCACCGCGACGGCTGGAGCTACCTGAGCGCGGGCACCGGCCCGATGATCTTCGCGACCTATCTCGGCGACACCCGTCCCGCCGACGATCCGCCCCACTCGTCGACGATCAATCTGGGCGGAGGCGCGCGATGGTTCTTCAAGAGCCATCTCGCCTTCACGTTCGACATCCGCTTCTACCAGACGCGGCCGGAGAACACATTCGGCGCGTACGGCGCGCGCGCGCGCAATCAGTTGATGGTGATGTCGGGCGGGATCTCGATCCGGTAGCGCGGAGGGATGGTTCCGGGTTCCCCCTGGGCCTGAAGGCCCAGGGCTCCACAATCCCATCCCTGTCAGTGGAGCCCTGGCCCTTCAGGGCCAGGGAGAACCTTCGTCAGATCTCGCGTCTTCGGCGTGTGCTACTGCAGGTTCTTCTTGAAGAACGCGATCGCGAGCGGCCACGACTGCTCGGCCGCTTTCAGATTGGCGCCGCCGGCGCCGGCCTGCGCGAACATGAACCCGTGCCCGGCGCCGTCGTAGGTATGGTGCTCGTAGCTCTTGCCAAGCTTCTGCATCGCCGCTTCGGTCGCGGGCACCGTCGCGCCAATGCGCGCGTCGTTCCCCGCATAGAACGCGAGCACGGGCGCGTGCACGTTGGCGAGCGCAGTCTCGAGCGTCCCGTCCGATGATCCCGGCGCCGGACCGTAGTAGACGACCGACGCATCAAGACCCGGCTGCGCGGCCGCGTAGTTGAAGCTCTGACCGCCGCCCCAGCAGAAGCCGACGACGCCCGTCTTACCGTCCTAGTCGGGCAGCGTCTTGCCGTAG
>CALFMR010000318.1 GCA_937880585.1 uncultured Acidobacteriota bacterium | reverse complement strand
CTATGAAGATGGGAGGCGCCACGCCACCGGCGGCCATGCGCACGATCGACGCGGTCCGGTCGACGCCGTCGATGGCGGTGGCGATCTCGCGAATCGTCGCGGACGCACTGCCGCGGACGAGCGGCAGTCCCTCCCCGGCTGAACCGAACTCCTGTCGCAGTCGCGCGATGAGATGCGGCAGCGTGGTCGGATCCCACCGTGCCGTCACCATCAGCTCGTCGACGCCGCGCGCGGGCCGGCCGTGGAGCTCTTCCCAGACGGCCATCAACCGCCGCTCGGTGCTCGTGAGCCGGTCGACGGGTCCAGGCGCTTCGGCATGCGCGTCATCGGTCTGCTCAATTGCGCGGTCGATATGCCCTGCGAACGCCGCGATCGAGGGCGCGGCGAAGAGGACAGGCAGCGGCACGTCTGTGCCGAACGCCTCCGCAATCCGGCCGAGCAGGCGAACGGCGAGCAGCGAATGGCCGCCGAGCTCGAAGAACCCGTCATAGATGCCGATGTCCGACACGCCGAGCACGTCGGACCAGATCGCCGCCAGCCGGCGCTCCGTCTCCGTTCGCGGCGCCACGCGCGCGGCGACGTCGGCCATCGCGGCCGGCGCCGGCAGGCGCTTCCGATCGATCTTGCCGTTGGGCGTCAGCGGAAACGCCTCGAGCGCGAGAATCTGCGCCGGCACCATGTAGTCGGGCAGCGTCGTCCGCACGTGCGCCCGGAGCGCCGCCACATCCACGGCCGCACCCGAGGCCGGCAGGACGTAACCGACGAGCATCGCCTGCCCCGGCCGATCTTCGCGCACGATCGCGACCGCCTGCTGCACGGTCGGATGGCTCGTGAGCGCCGCTTCGATCTCGCCGAGCTCAATCCGGAAGCCGCGCAGTTTCACCTGATGGTCGAGCCGCCCGAGGTGCACGACCTTCCCGTCGGCGCGCCACTTCGCCAGATCGCCCGTGCGATAGACGCCCGCGGGCGCGTCGCCGGCAAACGGCTCGCGAAGAAACTTCTCCGCCGTCAACGCCGCGCGGCCGCGATAGCCTCGCGCCAGCCCGTCGCCTCCGATCAACAACTCGCCCGGCACGCCGATCGGCACCGGCTGCATCGCCGCGTCCACGACGTAGAACGTCGTGTTCGCGATCGGGTGGCCAATCGTGATGTCCGCGCTCGACGTGATCCGTTCGACCGAGGACCAGATCGTCGTCTCGGTCGGCCCGTACATGTTCCACAGCTCGTCGACGCGCGTCAGCAGCGCGTCGGCGAGATCCGGCGGCAGCGCCTCGCCGCCGCAGAGCGCCTTGAGTGCGGGCGTCCCGCGCCACCCGGCCTCGATCAACATCCGCCACGTCGCCGGCGTCGCCTGCAGGATCGTCGGCCGCACGCGCGTCATCTCGGCCGCGAGTGCGCGGCCGTCCATCGCGGTCTCGCGGCTCGCCAGCACGACGTGCCCACCCGTGATGAGCGGCAGATACAGTTCCAGCCCGGCAATGTCGAACGACAGCGTCGTCACGGCCAGCACGACGTCCCGCGCCGTGCAGCCGGGTTCCCGCTGCATCGCGCACAGGAAATTCGTCAGCGCCCGGTGAGGGATTTCGACGCCCTTCGGCTGCCCCGTCGATCCGGATGTGTACAACACGTACGCCAGATCATCAGGACCCGCCGCGCGACCGGGCCGCGCGTCGATCTCCAGTCTCACGGCTGACGTCGGCGCGTCCATCACGACGACGGTGGCCGCGCCCGAGGACAGCCGGCCGGCGAGCGATCGCTCCGTCACGAGCACGGCCGCCCGGGCGTCTTCCAGCATGAACGCCAGGCGCTCGGCGGGAAACGCCGGGTCGAGCGGCACGTAGGCCCCGCCGGCCTCGAGAATCGCCAGCACGGCCACGACGAGATCGATCGACCGTTCCAGGTGCACGCCCACGAGCGCGCCAGCCTGCACGCCGGCCGCGCGCAACCGCGCGGTCCATGTCCTGACGCGGTCCGCCAGCTCGGCGTAACTCAGCGTCGCGTCTCCGAAGGTCAGCGCCGGTGCCTCAGGCGTTCGCGCCGCCTGCGCGAAGAACAACTGCGGCACGGTCTGGTCTCGCGGATAGTCGGCGGCCGTCGCATTCCAGCCCGTGAGCAGTTGCGCACGCTCGGCGTCCGTGAGAAATGCGAGCGTCGAGATGGGGCACGTCGGCTCGTTCACGATCGCCGCGAGCAGCGTCTCGTAGTGCCGCGCCAGACGCTCGATGGTCGAGCGTTCGAAGAGATCGGCACGGAATTCGACGATGCCTTCCAGACCATCGGCGCCGGGGCCGACGTACACGCTGAGGTCGAACTTCGCCGTGCCGATCGCGGCCGACTTCCGCTCGACCACAAGGCCGTCGAGCTGGACATCATCGGCGCCCTGCATGGCGAAGAACGTGTCGAACAACGGCGTACGACTCGGGTCGCGCTCGACGTGCAGTTCGTCGACGAGCACGTCGAAGGGCACGTCCTGGTGGTCATAGGCGCCGAGTGCCGTGTCGCGAACCCGTTCCAGGACGCCGGAGAACGACGGATGCCCACCGAGGTCCATGCGGAGCGCCAGCGTGTTCACGAAACAGCCGACCATGTCGTGCGTGTCGGGATGGTCGCGTCCCGCGATTGGCGTGCCGACGATGATGTCCTCCTGCCGCGTGTAGCGGAACAAGAGCACGCTCCACGCCGCGACGAGCGCCATGAACAGCGTCGCATGGCGCTGCCGCGCGATGGCTTCGAGTCCCTCGGCGACCTGGCGCGGCACGCGGAGCGGCGTCGTCGCGCCGCGCGAGGAGACGTGCGGCGGACGCACGTGATCGGTCGGCACGTCAAGAGGCGTGGGATCGGCGAGCCGTTCGCGCCAGTACGCCACTTGCGCGCGCACGCTCTCGTCCTGAAGCATTTCCTGCTGCCACACGACGTAGTCGCCGTACTGCAGCGAAGGCTCTGGAAGCTCAGGAGCCACGCCACGGCAGCGCGCGGCATACGCCGCCGCAAGCTCGCGCGTGAAGACATCCATCGACCAGCCGTCGAACACGATGTGGTGGATCCCCAGCGCGATCACGTGATCATCCGGGGCGAGCCGGACCAGGAGCGCGCGCACGAGAGGCCCGCGCGCCAGGTCGAACGGCTGCTGGATGTGATCGTCAACGAGCCGCTGGAGCTCCGGACCGTCGGCCGGCGCCGCGAGGTCGACAACGGGAACTTCGATCGTCAGTGTCTCTGCCACGACCTGCACGGGCACGCCATCCTGGACGGCAAACGTCGTCCGCAGCGCTTCGTGGCGCGCGATGACGTCGTTGATCGCGGCCGTAATCGCAGTAGCGTCGAGCGGACAGCGCAGGCGATACGCCGCGGGAATGGTGTAGGTCGCCGTGCCCGGATGCCAGTGGTCAAGAAACCACAGGCCCTGCTGCGTGCGCGACATTGGAAAGTTGAAGCTACTCATGGGCCGGCTGTCGTGGCATGCGCGGCTGACGCGTGATGGGACGCGCGATGCGCGACGCCGTCGCGCGCGGCGCCGCCGTTCGCTCCAGATGATCGGCGAGCCCGGCCACCGTCGGCGACTCGAACAACCGACGGATCGACACGTCCACGCCGAATGCGGCGCTGAGGCGGGCAGCGAGGCGCATCGCCAGCAGCGAGTGCCCGCCGAGCTCGAAGAAGGTGTCGTCGACGCCGACGTCGGCCACGTTCAGCACATCGGCCCAGACGGTCGCGATCCGGCGCTCTACCTCGGTCCGCGGCGCCACGTTCGTGGTGACACCATCCGTCGCCGCCGGCGCCTGCAGGCGCTTCCGATCGATCTTCCCGCTCGGCGTCAGCGGCCATTCGTCAACGACGACGATCGCCGCCGGCACCAGGTAGTCGGGCATCGTCGTCGCCAGACTGCGGCGGAGATCGTCTGGATCGGCAGTCGCTCCAGCGACCGCGATGACATAGGCGACCAGGCGCGTCCCTCCCCCGTCGTCGCGGACGACGACGATCGCTTGTGCGACGGCAGGATGCCGCTGAAGCGCGGCCTCGATTTCACCGGGCTCGACGCGGAATCCGTTGACTTTGACCTGCTCGTCGCGACGGCCGACGTACGAGAGAGTGCCGCCTGCCAGATAGCGCACGAGGTCACCGGTCCGATAGAGCCGCGCGCCGGGTGTCTCGTCGAACGGATCAGGAATGAACGCGCGCTCGGTCAGTGCGGGCTGGTTCAGATAGCCGGTCGCGAGGCCGGTTCCTCCGAGGCACAGCTCGCCGACGACGCCGATCGGTACAAGTGATCCGTGGCCGTCGAGCACGCGCGCCAGGCGCCGCCCGAACGGCCGGCCAATCGGGACGACGCGCTCGCCCGCGGCAGGCGTCCATGACGGCATCACCTCGAAGAACGTCGCCGTCACGGTGGCCTCGGTCGGACCGTACATGTTGAGGAGTCGCGCATGCGCGTACGGCGTCCGCCGCCAGGCCGCGAGTGCGTCAACCGACATGGCTTCGCCGCCTACCGTGACGATACGCAGGGTCGACGCCTGGACGGTCGGGCTCGTCACGTCAGCGGCCGCATAGGCGAGCTGCGCCCAGTAGGCGGTGGCGAGATCGGCCACGGTGACGCCATGCCTCGTCGTCTCGGCCGCGAACTCCGCGGCCCCCCACACGTCGTTGCCGCGCACGACGAGGCAGGCGCCGCTCACGAGCGCCGAGAAGATCTGCTCGACCGACGGATCGAAATTGGGCGAGGCGAACTGCAGCACGCGGTCGGCCGGCGTGAGCGCGTAGACGCGCTGCACGTCCTGGCAATGTTCGGAGAGGGTCCGATGCGTGACGGCGACGCCCTTGGGCGTGCCCATCGAGCCCGAGGTGTACATCACATAGGCGAATGCGTCAGGCGCGCTCGCATCGAACGGCGCCTCGCTGCTGTCCGCACCGGGTGCGTCCGGCTCGTCCACGTCGACGAGCGCAACGCCGCTTCCCTCGAACGCGCTGGATGATCGCGGGGCCTTCACGATGGCCGACACGCCCGCGTCCTCGCGCATGAAGGCCAGCCGGTCGGTCGGATACGCCGGATCGAGCGGCACGTAGGCGGCACCCGTCGCGAGAATGCCGAGCAGCGCGGGCACCATCGCCGCCGAGCGCTCGACCGACAGACCAACGCGCGCGCCGGGCCGCACGCCGTGCTGCGTCTGAAGGCGGTGCGCCAACCGGCTCGCGGCACGACGCACGTCGGCGTACGTGAGCACGTCGTCGCCGCAGACGACGGCCGGCGCGTCCGGCGTCCGCGCCGCTTGCGCGGCGAACAGCGCCACTACGGTCTCGTGACGCGCCTCGACCGTCGACGGCTCGTGCCACCCCGCGATCAACTGTTCGCGCTCCGTCGGCGTGAGCATCGGCAGCGCCGAGACGGGCGTCTCGGGCGACTGTGCCGCGCCCTCCAGGAGAGCGGTGAAGTGGCTGATGAGACGGTCAATCGTCGGCGCGTCGAAGAGTTCCGAGCTGTACTCGATGCTGCCGCACAGCTCGTCGCCGACCTCAGCCAGTTCGAGCGTCAGATCGAACTTCGCCAGGCCAGTGTCGATCGGCATCCGCGTCAGCGAGAGTCCGGCGAACGTACGACGCACCCGACCGACGGGGCTGAAATTGAACAGGACTTGGAAGAGCGGATGCCGCGACGGATCGCGGTGCACGCCCAGGGCTTCGACCACGCGCTCGAACGGCGCGTCGGTGTGCTTGTGCGCCTCGAGCGTCGCCGCTCCCGTGCGCCGCACCAGCTCGACGAAGTTCGGATCGTCCGACAGATCGCCGCGCAGCACGATGGTATTGATGAAGCAGCCGATGAGCCGCTCGACCTCCGACCGCGTGCGTCCTGACGTGATGACGCCGATGGGAATGTCGCCCTGCCCCGTGTATCGCTGCAGCAGCGCCTGGAAGGCGGCCGCGGTGACGACGAACGTCGTCGTGCCGCAGCGTCGCGCGAGCGCCCGGATCGCGGCCGTCGTCGAAGGCGGCACTGCGAGCTCGCGCAGCGCGCCGGCCATCGTCGGCTGCCGCGGCCGCGGGCGGTCGGAGGGCAGCGCGAGCGTCGCCAGATCGCCGAGCTGGCGGCGCCAATAGTCGAGCGATCGCTCGATCGCGTCGGACGGTACGGCCTGCGCCTGCCAAACCGCGAAGTCCGCGTACTGAACGGCCAACTCGGGCAGACGCGCCGCCTCGCCCGAACGCGCGGCCGCATAGAGCGCTTCGAGATCGTCGAACAGCACCGTTTCGGACCAGCCGTCGAAGATCACGTGATGGCCGGTGATGACGAGCACGTGGTCGTCGGCATCCAATTGGATCACGGCCGCGCGCATCAGCGGCCCGCGTGCGAGATCGAACGGCACCGTGATCTCCGCTCGTACGGCGGAAAGCCAGACGGCGGGATCCGACGACGCGGCAACCACGCGGAGCGGAACGGATCCCGTCGGCGCGATGCGCTGCGTCAGCACGCCGTCCCGTTCGGCGAACGTCGTCCGCAACGATTCGTGGCGCTGCACGAGCCCCGCGAAGCTGCGTCGCAGCGCGTCGACGTCGAGTGGACCGGAGACGCGATAGACGACTGGCGTGTTGTACAGCGCACGCGTCGCGCTCGTTTGATCGACGAGCCAGAACCGCTGCTGCGCAGCGGACGCCGGCACCGCGAACACGCCGGCCTCGCCCCCGCTCACAGGAGATTCGCCCGAGCTCTGGTCTGATTCGATGGACATTCGCGATACGTGCCGCTACTGACCGAGTCCCGCGCGGGGACGCGCCAACGGTTGCAGCCGGGCGACAGGCATCGACCCGGCGGCCGCGGCCTGCTCGTCAGCGATCGCCGTCGCCACGCGGGCCGGCGTGGGACTCACGAACATCACGTCGAGCGGCAGGTCGACGTCGAACGCGTCACGGATGCGCGACAGCACGCGCATCGCCGCGAGTGAATGGCCGCCCACGGCGAAGAAGTCGTCGTCGAGGCCGATATGCCCCACGCCGAGCACCTCGCGCCACACATCGACGACACGCTGTTCGATCGGCGTGCGGGGGCGATCGTTCGACGGGACCGCCGCGATGGCAGGCGTCGGCAGACGCGCGCGGTCCACCTTGCCGTTCGCCGTGAGCGGCAGCGCGTCGAGGCGCGCGAACGAGGCGGGCACCATGTAGTCGGGCAGACTGCGCGCGAGGTGCGCGCGCAGCGCCTCGAGCGGAATCTCGCGATCGGCGACGTAATACGCGACGAGGTGTCCACGTGCGCCGTCACCGGACACACCCGCGGCCGGCGTGCTCACGATCGCGACGGCCGAACTCACCGCCGGATGCGTCGCGAGCGCGGCTTCGATCTCGCCGAGCTCGATGCGGAATCCGCCAATCTTCACCTGGTCGTCGGCGCGTCCGAGGAACTCCATCCGGCCATCAATCGTCCAGCGCGCCAGATCGCCCGTCTTGTAGAGCCGTACCGGCGCACCCGTTTCCGGGGCGCGCGGATCCGCCGTCTCGACGAACGCCGCTGCAGTCAAGTCGGGCTGGCGGAAATATCCACGCGCGAGGCCGTCGCCGCCGAGGTACATCTCGCCGATGACACCGGGCGGCACCGGATGGCGGTCCGCATCGAGCACGTACACCTGGCTATTCGCCGCGGGCCGGCCGATGGACACCGACGTGCCGCGATCGCTCTCCGGATCGTAGCGGTGGATCATGCAGCCGACCGTGGCCTCTGTCGGGCCGTACTCGTTGTAGATCTCGACTGGATGCGGAAAGCGGCCGGCGACCTCTCGCGCGATACCGGTCTTGAAGTCCTCGCCGCCGACGACGAACCGCCGAATCGGCGAGCCGGTCAGATCCGCCTGCGCCAGCATGGCGAGATGCGCGGGCGTGAGTTTGACGACGTCCGCGAGACGGTCGGCGACGACGTCGAGCACGACGGTCGCGGCGGCACGGGGCCGTTCGCGATAGACGACGAGCCGACCGCCCGTGATGAGCGGCACGAAGATCGACGTGACCGTCAGGTCGAAGGCCAGTGACGAGAACAGCGGCCACGTCGTCCGCTCGCCGCACGTGTACTGCTCGGCCGCCCACCACGCGTAGTTCACGAGGCTGCGGTGCTCGATCATCACGCCCTTCGGCCGGCCGGTCGATCCGGACGTGAAGATGACATAGGCGAGGTCGGACGGTAAGGCCGAATGACGAACGCGAGCGCTTGCCGCCGGCAGCGGCGCGTCCAACTCGAGCACGAGACGGCGGCCCATGTCGTCGGGGACGCCGTGGGCCAGCGTGTCGTGAACGATTACCGCCGGCGCAGCACCCGATCCGGCCGTCGCCATGTCACGAAGGATCGCGCGCAACCGCTCCGGTGGCGTGCCCGACGCGAGCGGCACGTACGCGGCCCCGACTTTCAGCACGCCGAGGATCGCGGCAACCGCCTCGAGCGAATGTTCGAGATGGAGCGCGACGAGTTCACCGGGACCGCCGCCCATCGCGCGCAGCCGTTCGGCCACGTGATCGGACTGTCGATCCAAATCCTGATAGCTCAACGCGCGGCGTCCGAAACGCAGCACCTCGGCGTCGGGCGTCCGGTCGACCTGCGCCTGGAACAACGCGACGATGGACTCGCCTGCCGGGTACGGCCGCGACGTGTCGTTGAAGGCGACGACGAGACGGTGCTGGTCCGAAGCGGGCGTCATGTGGTGGTCCATCCCTTCGCCGTGGGCCCCGCTCCAGTGCTGTGCTGCGGACACGCGCATCGACACTCGCAACAATCGGCACGATGCGCCGATCGCCACAGTCGGGAGGAGAGCGCGCGTCTGTCAAAGCAAGACGTATGCCGGCAAACCAGCGCGGCGGTCTCATGGCGACATCGCGCATTTGGCCGCGTTATTCAGCGCGGTTCGGATTGATGTAAGTCTTCCTGGAGGAAGCCAAATGTCGGGGAATGTCTGCGCGAAGTAGCGGGCTACAGCGACCAGCCAATCACTTCTTTCATGATCTCGCTCGTCCCGCCGCCGATTCGCGCCATCCGGCTGTCGGCCCACATCCGCCCGACCGGCGACTCGGCGAGGTAACCCAGCCCCCCGTGCAATTGCAGGCAGGCATCGAGCACGCGCGACTGGCAGTCGGTCAGCCAGTATTTCGCCATGGCCGCCGTCTCAGGCGCGAGACGGCCCGCCAGAAGCTGGTCGATGCAGTCGTCGACGAACACGCGCCCAACGCGGACCGCCGTCGCACTTTCCGCGAGTGAGAACCGCGGCCCCTGGAGGTCGATGAGCGGCTTGCCAAACACCTGGCGTGTCTTCGCGCGCGCGATCGTCAGATCGAGCGCGGCTTCGGTCGACGCGATGGCCTGAACCGCGAGCGACAGCCGCTCGTACGGCAGCTGCTCCATCATCTGCAGGAAGCCGCGGCCCGGCCGGCCGCCGGCCACGTGGGTCACCGGCGCGCGGACGCCGTCGAACGTCAGTTCGGCGGTGTCCTGATCGTGCTGGCCGATCTTCTCGAGCGGTGGCCCCGCGCGATAGCCCTCGAGACCACGTGTGTCGACGAAGATCATCGAGATGCTGCCGGGCCCCGGTTGGTCGCCCGTGCGCGCGGCGAGGCAGATGAAGTTCGCGCGCGCACCGTTCGTGATGAGCGTTTTTCGTCCGTCGATCACGTATCTGTCGCCATCGCGCGTTGCGCTCGTCGTGATCGCCTGCAGATCGGAGCCGGCCATGGGTTCCGTCATGGCAATCGCGGCCACGAGCTCGCCCCTCACGAGCAACGGCAGCCAGGCTCGCTTCTGGTCCTCCGTGCCGTACGCGATCACATAACGCGCGACAATGGCTTGCACGCTCGCGCCGAAGTTGACGCCCGCGCGTGCGAGCTCCTCGAGCACGATCGCCTGGTGCGCGAAGCTGCCGCCGGCGCCCCCATACGCCGATGGCACATCGGGCGCCAGCAGGCCAGCCGCGCCGGCATCCCTCCAAGCCTCGGCATCCGGTCCTCGCTCGGCACGCCAACTTGCTTGCCGTGGCACGAACTGCTCTCCGACGAACTGCCGCACGTCACGGCGAAAGACGCCGAGCTCCTCCGTCATCCAGCGACTTGCGTACCGACGCGCCATCGTCCGTTCCTCCGGTTGCGGCGACCGACGCACACGCGATGCGGCGGGGCCGGGTCATGGTAACCGACGTCGCGCGCGTCCCCTCAGAACCGCCACCGCGCCTCCACGCGGACCGCGCGGCCTTCTTCCGGGAACCCGGCGTAGAGCTCGTAGTTCTCGTCGAGCAGATTCGATCCGAAAATCGACACCTCGACGCCGCGCGCGACGTCGACCGTCGCCTTGGCGTCGACTGTCGTGTAGCCGTCCAGATCCAGCAGCAGGCCGCCATCGTCCTGAGCGTCGCGTGAGGACTCGCGATTGACGCTCGCCATGAGGCGCACGTGCGGCAGGCCCGTGAACGTCACGCTGCCGAAGGCCTTGTGCGCCGGCGTGTTCAAGAGCGGCACGACGGGCTCGCCCACGCTGCGGCGATGGAGATACGAATAGCCGATCGATCCCTGGAACGCGCGCACGGGACGCAGGCGCCATTCGGCTTCGAGGCCCGCGTTGCGCACGTCGCCCACGTTCTGGAGCTGGAAGAGATTCGGCTCGAGATAGAACGCCTGCACGAGATCGTTGACGGCGGTATAAAACGCCGTGAGCGAGACGTTCGATCGCCGCCCGACCGGCGTGTCGTACCCGGTCTCGATCGTCGTCGCCTGCTCGGCCGCCAGATCGGGGTTCGGAATGGCGGAGCCCATGCGGTACGAGTAGCGATCCTTGATCGCCGGCAGCCGCGTCTTGCGCGAGGCGGTGACGCGGAACTGTCCACCACGCGGTGTTGCGAGGAACAAGGCAATCTGCGGGTTGACGCCGCCCGTGCGCCCCAGCGGAAAACTTGCGATCGCGTCGTCGACGAGGTTCTCCGCCCTCCGCGTGATCTGCCGATCCGCGCCGATGCCCGCGACGAGCGTCGCCGACGCCGACAGCGTGATCGTGTCCTCGACGCCAACCGAAAGCGTGCGATTGTCGAAGTGCTGAATGGGATCGCCGATGTTGTGCTCGCGATGGATGTCCTCTTTCCAGTGTCCCGCCGCGCGCAGCGTCTGCCGGCCCGCGAGCGGCACGCCGTACTCCGCGCTCGCGCCCGTCGTGTAGTCGTCGTAGATGCTGCGAAACGACGACGGCCGCGTCATGGTCGCGTAGCCGTTGTCATCGAAGGCATCGAGCTCGTTGTAGAAGCGGTCGTAGTAGACGCGGCCGCGCACGTATTGACCGCGCGGCAGGATCGTGTTCGACACGAAGTAGACCGAGTCCTTGTTCCAGTCCGGCCAGCGCCAGAACCGTGGCCGGACGAGGCTGTCATCACCCGCGTACGCGGGCACGTCCTTCTGCCCACGCTGCGTGATGTAGCTGAGCGTGTACTCGCTGCCGCTATGTGGCGTCATGGCGAGCTTCACGTTCACCTTCGCGTCGCGGTGCGAGGCGTTGTCACGCGCGCCGCCATCTTCGAGCGCGTTCGGCGCGAACGCGCCCGACAGCGGAAAATCGTCGGCCGCGATCCACGACGCGGTGCCGTACGCGTACCACCCGCGATGCAGGACGCCGAGATCCGCATCGACACCTCGCTCGTTCCCCGATCCGTAGGACACGTGAACGAGGCCGCCCAGCGGCTCGGTCGGCCGGCGCGTCACGAGATTGATCGCTCCGCCGAGCGCGTTCGGGCCGATGAGCACGGACGTCATCCCCTTGGTCACGCGAATCTCCGAGAGATCGGTCGTGACGAACCGATCGAGATCGACGTAGCCGTCATACGGCACGTACACCGGCACGCCGTCGATGAAGAGCGGCACCTGGCGCAGATCGAAGCCGCGGATGTAGACCATCGCTTCGTTGCGCGGGCCGACACGGTGCAGCGTCACGCCGGGCGCGGCCTCGATGGCTTCACCGACCGTGTCCGCATCGCGCGCCTGCATGTCAGCGGCGCCGATCGACGAGACACCCGCCTGCGCGGCCGTCGCCGCCACGGCGACGTCGACGCGGCCAAGATAGAAGACGCCCTGCTCCGACGCGCTGGTCAGCGTTCTCGCCTGGTCGATGAGCGCCCGGACGTGCGCGAGGACGATGTCCGGGTTCGAACCAGCGGGCGCTGCTGCTGGCGACGTCTGGCCGCGCGCTGCGATCCATCGCGACACCTCGTCCTCGATCGCGCGAGCGGCGGTCAACACGCCGGCGCGAGCCGAGATGTCGCCGGGATCGACGGTTGCCGCGCGCGCATCGAGCGCGGCCAGCGCGCGCGTCC
>CALFMR010000317.1 GCA_937880585.1 uncultured Acidobacteriota bacterium | reverse complement strand
CAGCTTGCGGATTTCACCCAGCACCGTGTCGGGGACGGCGCCGTCCACCTCGACCAGCGCGATGGCGTCGGCCCCCGGACGGCTGCGGCCGAGCGCGAAGGCGGCGATATTCACCCCCGCCGCGCCGAGCACCGAGCCGAGCCGCCCGATGAAGCCCGGCTTGTCCTCATTGGTCACGTACAGCATGTGCGGAGCGAATTCGGCGTCGAGATTGATGTCCTTGACCTGGATGAGGCGGGGGCGGCCGTCGGCGAAGACCGTGCGCTTGTCCATCACGCCATCGCCGTCGGTGTCCTCGAGCACGACGGCGCGGCAGATCGGGTCGTGCGAGTCGCGCATCTGCGCGTCCATCGCGAAGCCCGGCATCTCGAGCACCCACAGGCGGCCGTCGGCGTCGAAGTCGATCGCGATCGGATCGATGACGGTCGGCTCGCTCGCGACGAGCTGCACGTGATAACCGGGCGGCAGCACCATCGTCTTCGCTTCGTCGGCGGGCGACAGGGGCGCGCCGCCTTCGGGAGCCTGGCTCACGGGCGGCGGCCATGCCGCGCCCTGGGCTCGCGCGGCGTGCCGCACGCCGTACACGATCGCGACGGCCGCGACCGCACCAATAGCCATTCGCACTCGCCACTCACGCATGGAGATACCTATGGAGAAAAATGACAGGGCCGTGCCGCTTGCAACGCCGGTAGCTTAGTCCCGCATGTGTCAAAAATCCAGCCACTCCGGCCGCGCCTCGGCGGGCGACGGGGCGGCCGCGCGCGGCGTTGTTACTGCCGTCCAGCATCGAAGATGAGGTCGACCGCACGTACATCAGACACCGTGGCGCCGCGGCTGGACCCAACGCGGCTCTTCGAGCGAGGATAAAGGGCTCGTCGCACGACGCCGGCGGGCTCGTGAAGGACGTCATGAGATCGATCCGCCTGTCCCGGCCGGCCTCGGCCGCCGGCCTCCTGCGCTGCGCTGCCCACGTGCCCGCGACGTCCGCCGGACGGAGGCCGCGATGACCGCACCCGTGTTCACCGCTCTCCACCAGGCGCTCGGCGACGACATCGTCGTCGCGGGCGACGCGATCGAGGGGCGATATCTCGGCGATTGGGTCGTGCGGGCCGAGACGACGCGCGTGGCGGCGCTCGTGCGGCCGCGATCGACGGAGGACGTGTCGGCGGCGGTCCGCATCTGTCACGCGCACGGCGTGCCCGTCGTGGCGCAGGGTGGATTGACGGGCCTCGTCGGCGGCGCCGCGCCCGTCGACGGCTGCGTGCTCGTGTCGTTCGAGCGAATGACGGGCGTCGAGGAGGTCGACCGCGCGGCGTCGACGCTCACGGCGCAGGCCGGAACGCCATTGCAGGTCATTCAAGATGCGGCCGCCGCGGAGGGCTTGTTCTTCCCGCTCGATCTGGGCGCGCGCGGATCGTGTCAGATCGGCGGCAACATCGCGACCAACGCCGGCGGCAATCGCGTCATCCGCTACGGCATGACGCGCGATCTCGTGCTGGGACTCGAAGTCGTGCTCGCCGACGGCACGATCGTCACCTCGCTCAACAAGCTCATCAAGAACAACGCGGGGCCCGATCTGCGACAGCTCTTCGTGGGATCGGAAGGCACGCTCGGGCTCATCACGCGCGTCGTGCTGCGTCTGCACCCGCAACCGCGCAGCCAGGCGGCCGCGCTCTGCGCGCTCGAGCGCTACGAGCAGGTCGTGGCACTGCTCGCGCACGCGCGCGCGTCGCTCGGCGGCACGCTGTCGGCGTTCGAGGTGTTGTGGCCGGATTTCTACGCGCTGGTCGCGCAGCCGGAATCGGGCGTCGCGCCGCCGGTCGCCGCCGGCGCCGGGATGTATGCCCTCGTCGAAGCACTCGGCGCGGACGCCGTGGCCGATCGCGCGGCTTTCGAGCGCATGCTCGCCGGCGCGCTCGACACGGGTCTCGTGACCGAAGGTGTGATGGCCCAGTCGCCGTCCGAAGTGCGCGACCTCTGGCGCGTGCGCGATCTCTCAGGCGAGTTCCCGCGGCTGCTCGGCGCGAGCGTCGGCTACGACCTCGGCATCCCGATTGGCGACATCGGACGCTTCGTCGACGCGTGCGGCCGCGCGCTGCGTGAGCGCTGGCCAGCGGCGAAGACGGCGTTCTTCGGCCACATCGGCGACTCGAACCTGCACCTCAACCTCGTCGTGCAGGACGGCGCGCAGCCGCAGGCCGAGCTCGACGCGATCGTCTACGGCCTCGTGCGCGAGTGGCGCGGGACGATCTCGGCCGAACACGGCATCGGCCTGCTCAAGCGGCCGTACCTCGGACACACGCGCACGGCGGAAGAGATCGTCCTCTTCCGCGCGATCAAGCACGCGCTCGATCCGAAAGGGATTCTGAATCCGGGAAAGATTCTCGAAGAGTGACGAAGGCGGAGTAACCCCGGGCCTGAAGGCCCGGGGCTCCATAAAATCTGCTGTGGAGCCCTGGCCCTTCAGGGCCAGGGGATCACGTCTACGCGAGCGCTTCCTTGCAGTACGCGAGGCACTTCGGCATCTCGACGAGCGGGTCGCCGGGATACTCGAACTCGATGTTCGCGGGGATGTCCCACTGCGTACGCTTCAGGAGCTGCAGCACTTCCTTGATCGGCGTATCGCCCTGGCCGAACGGCATGTTCGGGCCGTGGTCGCGCTTGCGATCCTTGAGGTGCAGGTTCGTGATGCGCTCGTGGTGCTTGTTGATGAACGCGACGGCGTCGCCGTTGGCCGCCGTGTAGTGGCCGATGTCGAGGTTCGCCCAGATGTACTTCGACGCGGACATGACCGTTTCGAACGTCGCTTCGGTCGACACCTCGTCCGGATTCTGCGTCTGGTCGTGGCCGTGGAAGCCGACCGGGATCTGGTGCTTGTCCGCGAACGGCGCGAGCCGCTTCGCCATGCTGACCTGCGTCGACGTCGTGATGGCCTTCACCTTCAGTGCCCTCGCCATCATGAAGCCGTACTCGATCTGATCGTCGGTCGTCGTCTTGACGTTCATGTTGTAGGTGAGCAGGCGCAGGTCGATGCCGGCGTCGGTCCACATCTTGATGACGGGCGTGAACGTCGATTCGGTGGCCGACATGCGCCACTTCTCCTGCGCGTCCTGCGCGTCCTTCATCTGAGCCTGCTGCTCGGGCGTGAGCTGCGGCCGCTGGAAGCCACCACGACGCCCACCGCGGCCACGCGCCGCACCTGGCGCCGCGCCGGCGCCTGGCGCGCCACCGGGTCTCGCGCCGCCGGGCGCGCCCGCGCGACGTCCGCCGCGGCCGAACTCGGGGAGCGGCGGAATGCCGGCGAGCTTCTCGGCGTCGCCCGACATCAACTCCACCTCGGACAGCCCGATGTCGTGCATGGCCTTGATGATCTCGTGCGCGTCGCTGATCGTGCGGTAGCTGTACGTGATGGCGCCGATCTGCACGCCGCTGAACTTCGAGTCGGCGAGGAGCTTGATGTCGAGCACGCGCGGCAGCGCCAGGGCCGCCAGCGCCAGTTTGCCGACTTCCCGTCTGGTGTAATCCATGATGTCCCTCGATCGCGCCGGCGGGCGGCGCGGCAACAGGAAAGAGGAGCTACTTAAACCACGCGGCGGGACGACCTGTCAATCAGGTCACCATCGCCTGCCGGCACCGGGCCGCCGCCGTGGCTACGCTTCGAGCGCCGCGGCGCGCGCCGTCAGCACGGCGTCGACGACGACGTCGACGCCGACGCCGTGCTTGACCTGCGCGAAGAGAACCGGACCATCGCCGCGCATGCGTCGCGCGTCGCGCGCCATCACGTCGAGGTCCGCGCCGATGAGCGGGGCCAGGTCGGTCTTGTTGATGACGAGCAAGTCCGACTGCGTGATGCCCGGTCCGCCCTTACGCGGGATCTTGTCGCCGCCCGAGACGTCGATCACGTAGATCGTGTAGTCAGCCAGCTCGCGGCTGAACTGCGCCGCGAGGTTGTCGCCGCCGCTTTCGACGAACAGCAGCTCCGGCCGGAACCGCGACATCAGTTGCTGCAACGCATCCAGATTCTGACTCACGTCGTCTCGCACCGCCGTGTGCGGACAGCCGCCGGTTTCGACCGCACTGATGCGCTCGGCCGGCAGCGCGTCGTGCCGGACGAGGAACTCGGCATCCTCCTTCGTGAAGATGTCGTTCGTGACGACGCCGAGATTGTGCGTGTCGCGAAGGGCGCGGCAGAGCGCGAGGAGCAGCGCCGTCTTGCCGCTGCCCACCGGCCCGCCGATGCCGACGGTGAACGCGCGCCGGCCGTAGTCGCGCGCGAGCGGCGACGGCCGCTCGTCGAACGCGCCGGGCGACGCGGGATCGTCATGGTCGTGATCGTGTGGATGGCCGGGCATGAAGTGCATGGTGGTGGTCCTTACGGGCAAGTTGGAAGCCAGAAGCCAGAAGAAGGGCGGCTGTCATGATTGAAACAGCCGCGAGTACAACCGACCGTGCGCGGCTTGCCAGAGATCGATGACCGGCGTCGTCTGCGCGATGTCACCGGCGTGGAGGCCGCGACACGTGCGCCACACATCGTCGGCTTCATCGGCGCAGTCGTGGGTGAGGCGCTGCGCTTCGTAGCTGCCGACGAGGCCGAGACGGACGGCCGACGACAGCACGCCGCGCGCGGCGATGAAAAGCACGAGGCGCTCGGCGGCTTCGAGCGGCACGCCGATGGCGGCGAGCGCGGCACCCGTCACGGGTGCCACGTGTGCGCAACCAGCCAGCGCACAACGTTCGACGTCTTCAGTCGCCGGCGACGGCCAGACCCGCCGCGCGGTCGCGGCCAGCGTACGGCCCTGCACGCGGCTTGCGCGGTTGGCGACGACGTTCGTCAGAAAGGCATCGGCGAGCGCGTCGAGCGCCCCAAGGCGATCGGGCGCGCGGTGCGCGGCCGTGACGAGAGGCATGACGCCGCGGCCCGTCTGCACGATCGTCTGCCGCACGAACCGCCGAAGCGCCCGCGCGTCGCGCACCTCGCCGTGCTGCCACGCCGACTCGAGTCCCCACGAATGCGCGAAGCCACCCGTCGGAAACGCCGAGTCGACGATCTGCCAGAGCAGCCAGTCAGTCATTAAAAAAGGAAATACCGCTGCGCCAGCGGCAGCACGTCAGCCGGCTTCGCGCGCAGGATCTCGCCGTCGGCACGCACCGTGTACGTCTCGGCGTCGACTTCCATGTGCGGCAGCGCGTCGTTCAGCTTCATGTCGCGCTTGGTCACCGACCGGCAGGGGCCGACGACGGCCGCGCGCTTGGTGAGGCCATAGCGATCGGCCACGCCCGCCTCGGCGGCGGCGCGCGAGACGAAGGCGAGCGACGTCGCGCCGGTCGCGCGGCCGTACGCGCCGAACATCGGTCGCATGACGAGCGGCTGCGGCGTCGGGATGGACGCATTCGCGTCGCCCATCTGCGCCCACGCGATGAAGCCGCCCTTGATGACGATCTCCGGCTTGGCGCCAAAGAACGCCGGCTTCCACAGGACGAGATCGGCGAGCTTCCCCGCCTCGACCGATCCGACCTCGTGCGCGATGCCGTGCGTGATGGCCGGGTTGATCGTGTACTTCGCGATGTACCGCCGGATGCGCACGTTGTCGTTCGCCCCGCGCTCGCCATCGAGCGGACCGCGCTCGATGCGCATCTTGTGCGCGGTCTGCCACGTGCGCGTGATGACCTCGCCGACGCGTCCCATCGCCTGGCTGTCGCTCGACATCATGCTGATGGCGCCGAGATCGTGCAGCACGTCCTCGGCGGCGATCGTCTCGCCGCGGATGCGGCTCTCGGCGAACGCCACGTCCTCCGGGATGTTGCGATCGAGGTGGTGACACACCATGAGCATGTCGAGATGCTCGTCGAGCGTGTTCACCGTGTACGGCCGCGTCGGATTCGTCGAGCTCGGCAGCACGTTCGCCTCGCCGCACACGCGGATGATGTCCGGCGCGTGACCGCCGCCCGCGCCCTCGGTGTGGTAGGTGTGGATCGTCCGCCCCTTGAACGCGGCAATCGTGTCGTCGACATAGCCGGACTCGTTGAGCGTGTCGGTGTGAATCGCCACCTGCACGTCGAAGTCGTCCGCGATCG
>CALFMR010000316.1 GCA_937880585.1 uncultured Acidobacteriota bacterium | reverse complement strand
ACCTTGCCGACGTGCTTGGTGGGAAGCCCGTGTCCCACGACCCTGGTCCACGTCGCGCCGCCGTCGCGCGCGACGTAGCCTCCGCCGCCCGGTCCACCGCTCGTGCGTCCCCACGTGTGAATCTCGAGCGTCCACATGCCGGCGAACAGCACGCGCGGGTTCGACGGATCCATCGCGAGATCCGAGCAGCCCGTGTTCTCATCGACGAACAGCACCTTCGTCCACGTCCTGCCGCCGTCCGCCGTGCGAAATACGCCACGCTCGGCGTTGGGCCCCCAGAGGTGGCCCTGGGCGGCGACGTAGACGACGTTCGCGTCGGTCGGATCGATGACGATGCGTGCGATCGAGCGCGTGTCCTCGAGCCCCATGTTCGCCCACGTCTTGCCGCCGTCGGTGGACTTGTAGACGCCGTCGCCCCAACTCGAGCTCTGGCGCGTGTTCGCCTCGCCGGTTCCGACCCAGACCGTGAGCGGTGACGACGGTGCGACCGCCACGGCGCCGATCGACATCATCGCGTCCACGCCGTCGAACACCGGCGACCACGAGACGCCGTTGTTGGCGCTCCTGAACAGCCCGCCGCTGGCGGTGGCGACGTAGACGGCGTCGGGCTCGCCGCTCACCCGCGCGACGGCGATGTCGTCGATGCGTCCGCTCGTGTTCACCGGGCCGATCGAGCGCCACTTGATGAACGAGAACGGCGACTGGGCCGCAGCGGGCGCGGCGAAGAGCGTGACGGCCGCAACGGCGGCGGTCAGGATCGAGAGCAGGGTCTTGTGCATGGTACGTCCCTCAGGATGAATGAATGTGTGCACGCGCTGTCGCCACGGCGGAGCGGACTGCCGCGGCCATGCGATCGGCGTTGAATTGAACGGGGAATACGAGCGAGCGCGAGCGCCGCTCAGGAGTCCTTCTCGCACTTCGTCATGAAGCTGTTCTTGGCGGCGCCGGCGAGCGGCTTGCCGTCCTTGCTGACGGCCTTGCCTTCGCAGGCGTCGGCCTTGCACTTCTTCAGGAAGCTGGTCTTCGCCGCGCCGGCGAGCGGCTTGCCATCCTTGCTGACCGCCTTGCTTTCACACGACTGCGCCATTGCCGAGCCGGCGGTGAAAGCGGTGATGAGGAGAGCGAGAAGGATGCGTTTCATGTCGTGCCCCTGTTGCTGTGCCGGCCGGACAAGCGCCGGCGCCGGTGATGCGTCCAGTGAACGCGGTGTGCGTTAACCGGCGGCGAATTCTGCGACGGGGATTGAGACGGATTGAAGTCAAATACTTTGCAGAATTGACAATGATCAACGCGTGGCGGCGCGCGGGCACGCTGCACAACGCGAAAAGCACACGCGGACGTTGGTGGCCGCGCCATTTGCTTCGGCGGCGGCCGAAGCAACGCCACGGACGAGCGCCCTACTCTGCCGCTCCATGCACAAGGAGGCAGAGATGCTAAAGCGCCTGCGCGTCGAGCCTTATTCGACATGGCTCGAGCGATACGCGATCGGTCGCACGGGCTCGATCACGCCGGTCGTCATCGCCAACGGTTTCGTGTTTCTGTCCGGACTGCCGCCGTTCGATCCCGAGACCGGCGACGTCAGGCCGGCGCCGTTCGACATCCAGGCCAACAGGGTGCTGACACAGATGCAGCACTGCCTCGAGGCGGCGGGCTCGTCGATGGAGCGGCTGGTCAAATGCAACGTCTATTGCGTGCTCGAGCCGTCGTACTTCGCGGCGTTCAACGCAGTGTATGCGCGCTATTTCCCGAACGAGTCGCCGGCGCGCATCTTCATGCACATCGCCGGCTGGCCGGGCCCGTTCGATATTGAGGTCGACGGCGTGGCGGCGTTGTGAGTTTGCGGCGGAAGCCACTCAATACGCCCTGCCATCCTTGTGGGTGAACACCCAACCTTCCGGCGTCAGCTTGGCCGCGATGTCGTCGGCCGGATAGGTGCCCTCGTCGTTCGGCGCGCGGTCGCCGACTTCGAGAAAGACGACGTCGGCATTGGTGCGGTTGACGAGCTGATGCGCGAGACCGGCCGCGGGGAAACCGGCGCACATGCCGGGCGCGAGTCGCACCTCGCCGCGGTCGGTGACCAAGGTCGGCGTGCCTTCGAGGATGTAGACGAACTCGTCCTGCCTGCTGTGGCGATGCAGCAGCGCCGACTCGCCGCCGGGTGCGAGCCGCGTGAGATTGACGCCGAAAGTCTTCAGCCCGAAGACATCGCCGAGCGGCCGCTTCTCGCGCTTGAGCATGCGCGAGAAGAACGGCTCGGGATAATTCGACGGTTTGGTGCGCGGCGCCGCCTCGGCGGCGACGATGGCAATGGGCGCTGTGTCGGACATGGCGTAGCTCCGCGGATCAGTTCGTCGCGACCGCGCCGTGATAGACGCGGCGGCGCGTGTGCCCGATCGGTTCCCGTCACCGATGGAAGTTGGCGATCAGCAGCGACCACGCATTCCAGACGCAGACCCAGATCAGGATCAGGCAGCTCAGGGTCACCAGGAACATGCCGCCGCCGGCGTGGACGATGAGCCCTGCCCCGCCGGCAGCGCCGACGATCCAGGCGCCCGTGCCGAACAACAAGCGCAACGGCGGCAGCCCTTTCACCGCCGTCAGCCAACTGCG
>CALFMR010000315.1 GCA_937880585.1 uncultured Acidobacteriota bacterium | reverse complement strand
ATCGAAGAGATCTATCGCGTTTCGCCGGCGCTCGTCATCGTCGACTCGATCCAGACGGTGTTCTCCCTGCAGATGCCGTCCGCGCCAGGAAGTGTGGGGCAGGTGCGGCAGGCGGCCACCGATCTGCTCTTCGCCGCGAAAGGCCGCAACGTACCGATCATCCTCGTCGGCCACGTGACCAAGGACGGCAGCCTTGCTGGACCGAAAGTGCTCGAACACGTCGTCGACACCGTGTTGTATTTCGAGGGCGGACATCACCACGCACATCGCGTCGTGCGCGCCGTGAAGAACCGCTTCGGCGCGGTGAGCGAGCTCGGCGTCTTCGAGATGACGGCCGAAGGGCTCGTGCCCGTGCCGAACGCGTCACAGTTGTTTCTCGCTGAACGGCCAGCGGGCGTGCCGGGGTCCGCGGTCACGTGTGCGATCGAGGGATCGCGTCCGATTCTCGTCGAGGTGCAGGCGCTCGTCAGTGCGTCGTCGTTCGGCAATGCACGTCGCACGGCCAACGGCTTCGATCCCAACCGTCTCGCGCTGCTCCTTGCCGTGCTCGAAAAGCGCGCCGGCCTGAGCGTGGCGACCGACGATGTGTTCGTGAACGTCGCCGGCGGGATGAGCGTCACCGAGCCGGCCGCTGATCTCGCCGTCCTGGCGGCTGTCGCCTCGAGCATCCGCAACCGCGCGCTCGCGGCCGAGGCGGTTGTCTTCGGCGAAGTCGGATTGGCCGGTGAAGTGCGCGCCGCCACGCAGGCGGCGCTGCGGATCCGCGAAGCCGAGCAGCTCGGCTTCACGCGCGCGATCGTGCCCGACGGCAACCGTCTGCCCGACGCGCCCGGCGGCCTGACGATCGTCGGCGTCCGCACGGTGGGCGAGGCGCTCGACGCGCTCTTCTGATCGGCATGGTTCCCCTGGGCCTTCAGGCCCAGGGAGACTCCGGGCCGCCGCGCGCGCCTGCTAAGATGTGCGCATGCGTGGCTTCCTCCTCGTCCGCGCCATATTCGTGATCGTCGTCGTCTATACCGCGGCGCTCATCCGCCCCATCGACGGGCCGTTCGTGTTCAGCGCCGCGCTCGGACTCGCGGTCGCCCTTGGCATCGTCGCGGCGGAAGCGCGGCTGCGCGACGCCGCCGTCACGAACCTCCTTGGCGGGCTGTTGGGGTTCCTGGTCGGCCTGACGATTGCCAAGATGATCGGCACGGCGCTGTTCTGGGCCGACACGGCCAACACGAAGGTCCGCTTCCTGCACGGCCTCATCATCGTCGTGCTGCCGTATCTCGGCGCGGTGCTCGGCGCGCGCAAGGGCGAGTGGCTCGAGCCGGCGAAGTTCCTGTCGCTCTTTCGCGACGCCCGTCCGCAGAAGCGCTATCGCATCCTCGACACGAGCGTCATCATCGACGGCCGCGTCGCCGAGATCGTCGAAGCGGGCTTTCTCGACGGCACGCTCGTCGTGCCGCAGTTCGTGCTGAAGGAACTGCAGTTCGTCGCGGACTCATCCGATCCCTTGAAGCGCAATCGTGGCCGACGCGGCCTCGACATCCTGCACCGCATCCAGAAGATGGCGGGCGTCGAAGTGCTCATCTCGGATCTCGACTTCCCGCAGGTGAAGGAAGTCGACATGAAGCTCATCGAGCTCGCGCGCACGATGCTCGGCCGCATCGTGACGAACGACTTCAATCTCAACAAGGTCGCGCAACTGCGCGGCGTCGAGGTGCTGAACATCAACGAGCTGGCCAACTCGCTCAAGCCGGTCGTTCTGCCCGGCGAAGTGATGAACGTGTTCATCATCAAGGAAGGCAAGGAATACAACCAGGGAGTCGCGTATCTTGACGATGGGACGATGGTCGTCGTCGACAACGCGCGGACGCGCATCGGCCGCAACCTCGACATCGTCGTCACGAGCGTGCTGCAGACGACGGCCGGCCGGATGATCTTCGGCCGCCACGCCGAAGCCGCGAACGGCCTCGAAGCGGTCGAGCGCAACGGGCGCGAGGACACCGGCCGCCGGCCACGCCCAGCTGCGCAGGCGTAGCGCGCAGTCAACTTCTTTGCAATGGCGCGGGGCCCCACCCTCCGCGCTTCGGCGTCCTCACTCCGTTCGGGGCCTCGCGGTGTCAGCTTTTTTACTTCTGGCTTCACACTTCTAATTTGATCTCTCTGCCACCACCCGCGCCACGAATCCCCCGCGCGCTCGCACGGGGACCGCGATGCGCGTCGCGGCGGTGACGGTGCGCGTTTCGTCGGCGAACGAGCGGTCGTCGGCGCCGTCGCGGATGAGCGTCAGCGTCCACGAGCCGGTGCCGAGAAACGACAGATCCAAGCGTTCGGTTTTGGCCGGCCCCGCGTTCAGAGCGCCGACGTACCACGTCCGGTCGTGGCGCCTGACGATCGCCACC
The DNA here is from genome assembly GCA_937880585.1 of uncultured Acidobacteriota bacterium. Lineage (GTDB taxonomy): Bacteria > Acidobacteriota > Vicinamibacteria > Vicinamibacterales > SCN-69-37 > CALFMR01. The sequence goes on along the minus strand of CALFMR010000315.1, from coordinate 7,335 downwards.
GATTCACCCGGCCGTCCCCAGAGGCCCCGCGTGTCATCCCACGCCGCCGGCACCTGCCGGAGAAACGTTCGTACGGCTTCTGGCTGCGCGCGATACGAGTCCACGCTGTCGGCGAGGTGAAGCAGACCTGATTCGAAGACGACGGCCAGTGCGAGCTCGTGGGCGTTGGTCGTGCGATGAGGGAACTGCGCGTCACTGAACGTCACCGGCGTGTAGTCCATCGGCCCGACGACGTTTCGCGTGAAGGCGAGGATCGTGTTGTGCGCGGGCGCGCGCATCGGATAGTCCGCGCGGAACTTGTACTGCTCCGCGCCGGCGACGGCCTCCATCGACATCAGGTGTGGGAACTCACGCGACCAGCCGCGTGGCAGCGTGCAACCGTGGAAGTCGACGAGCAGATGGAACTCGGCGGCGTCGTCGAGCAGGTCACGATACTGCTGAATGCGGTCGGGCTTGTCGCTCTGCCAGAAGTCGACCTTGATCCCTTTGATGCCCCAGTTGCGCAGCTGCTCCATCTCCTCGCGGCGCACGGGCCGTTCGTACATCCGATCGCGCGGCGCCTCGGTCACGTCGTTGTGCGGACCGCCGGAGTTGTACCAGAGCAGCAGTCCGACGTCCTTCGATCGCGCGTGCGCGATGACGTCTTCGATCCGGCCCGAGAGCATCGCGTTCCAGTTCGCGTCGACGAGCGCGTACTCCCAGCCCATCTCGGCCGCCAGATCCGTGAACGCGTTGAGCGCCTCGGCGTGCTTCGGACTGTCGTTCGCCGACCACCAGCTCCACGCCGCGCGACCCGGCTTGATCCAGCTCGGATCCTTCACGCGCGACGGTGCCGACAGGTCGTGCACGAGGTCTGACGCAAGGAGATCCGCGGCCGTGCGTCCGATCATGACGACGCGCCAGGGCGTCGCCCAGGGGAGCGTGGAAAGCGGATCGACTTCGCCCGTGCCCATGCCGTCGCCCGGCATTGGAAACGCGAGGCGATAGGTGTTGTGCGACGCATCAGGCGCGAGGTGCGAGGCCGCGTACGTCGCGTCGAGGTCCGCTTCGGTGATGAGCAGCCACGCGCCGGCCGGCGTCTCGAAGAGCGCGGGCAAGGACCAGCCGCTCGGGTCTGGCGCCGCGGTGCCGATGCGAACTTCGCGGAAGAGATCTTCGTACGCCGGCGCGTAGCGGCCGGGCGGCTGGTGCGGCAGCATCCAGCCGGTCGATCCCGACGGGATCGTGAATCCCGTGAACTCGTCGTACAGCCGCCGCGGCGTTGGATCGGTTTCCGGAAAGCGATAGCGCAGCGCGACGCCGTCGTCGTGCGCGCGCAGGATGACATCGAGCTTCGCGCCCGCGGCGTTGGCGAATGACACCACGCGTTCGCGCCCGCTCACAACGTGCTGTCGCCGCTTGCCGTGCGGCATCTCGTAGCGATCGTCGACGGCGGTTGGATCCGGCGCGGCGGCGAACTTGAGTCCGTCGACGAACGCCTGGTCGTGCCGCCGCAGGCCGAGCGGGGAAGGGGCGAGCACGACCGCGCGGCCCGCGGAGACGCGCCAGGTCAAGGCACCCGATGCGTTGAGCGTCAGCGCGATCTCGAGACGGCCGTCGGGTGATGTCAGGCTCCAGGATGTGCCGCCCGTCTCACGCGCCTGCGTCGCGATGTCGACGCCCGCTGCCGCAGCCGCTGATGACAGCGGCGGCGCGGCAAGTGCGGCACTGGCCGCCGTGATCGTCTGAAGAAAGCGTCGTCGATGCATTATTTCCCTCGCTGCGAGCCGGTCATCTTCTTTGCCTCTCTGTTTCCCCCGGCAATAGCACTCGTCCTGCATGTCCGGTCTTGGTCTGATATGCGCGTTGCACGCGGATGGCGGCTTCGGCAGCCTCTCCCGCGCGGCAGAGCAGAATGACGGAGCCGCCGAATCCACCGCCGGTGAGGCGCGCGCCGAGCACGGCGGCATCGGCGGCCGCGAGATCGACGAGCGTGTCGATGGCCGGCAGCGACACCTCGAAGTCGTCGCGTTCGGACGCGTGCGATGCGAGCCACAGCCGGCCCAGCGTCTCGACGTCGCCCGCGCGCATGGCCTCGGCCGCCTCGGCGACCCGCAGGTGTTCGGTGACGACGTGGCGCGCGCGACCAGAGAGGGGGGCGGGAAGCGTCGCGAGACGCGGGAGGTCGCGGCGGCCGAGCGCGCACAGGTACGGCACGGCCAGGCGCGCGGCGGCGCGCATGCACTCGTCGCGCCGGACGCGGTAGTCGCCCGTCGCGTGCTGATGGCGCAGGCCCGAGTCGATGACGGCCAGCTCGACGCCACTGGGCATCGGCACGTCGGCGACGTCCAGCGTCCGCGTGTCGATGAGCAGCGCCGTCCCTTCGCGGCCCAGGCTCGCGACGAGCTGATCCATGACGCCGACCGGTGCGCCGACGAATTCAGTCTCGGCGCGATGTGCCGCCGTCGCGATCTCGCGATCGGTGAGTGCAAGCATGAACGCCGACCGCAGTCCGCGGAGCACGGCCACGAGCAGCGCGGCGCTCGACGCCAGTCCGCTGCCCAGAGGTACGTCGGATGCGATGGCGAGATCGAAGCCGCTCATGACGTGGCCGTCACCGGCAAGCGTCGATGTCACGGCCTGAACGTAGTCAATCCATCCGCCCGTCCGGCGCTCGGCGCCAAGCGTGAGCTCGGCGCGCGCTTCGTCCTCGGGAACGTTCGCACTCCACGCGCGGACGGTCGCATCCGGCCGAGGGGCGATGGCGACGCGCACCTCGAGGGGCAGCGCGAGCGGCAGCACGAGACCCCCGTTGTAGTCGGTGTGCTCGCCGATGAGGTTCACGCGGCCAGGCGCGGCGGCCGTGACCGCGGCCTCGCGGCCGAAGATGGTGGCGAAGGACGCATCGATCACTGGGCACCGCCACGGCCGTCAGGCGTGGTCAACACAGGCGGGAACACGGCGGGATGATACCTCGCCGGCCACGATAGAATCGTCGGTTCATGCCGGTGGGCGTCATCATCGTGGCCGCGGGACGCGGCGAGCGGCTGGGCGGCCGTGTGCCAAAGCAACTGCTCGCGATCGACGGCCGCACGATCGTCGAGCGCAGCGTGGCGGCGTTCGATGCCGCCCCGGACATCGAACATATCGTCGTCGTCCTGCCCGAGGCGCTGGTCGCCGACGCCGTGTCCATCGTCGGCCGTCCGGCGCGGCCCTGCACGTCGGTCGCAGGCGGCGCGCGACGGCAGGATTCGGTGCGATGCGGCCTCGCGGCCATGCCTGCTGGTGTCGACGTCGTCCTGATTCACGACGCGGCGCGGCCGTTCGTGAGTGGAGCGCTCATCGCGCGCGTCATCGCCGCGGCGCGCGAATCTGGCGCGGTCGTACCGGCCGTGCGGGCGCGCGACACGGTGAAGCGGGTGCCGATGGGGACCTCGACGGTCGCCGAGACCGTTCCGCGCGACGAAATCTGGCTGGCGCAAACGCCGCAGGGGTTCACGCGTAGGGTACTCGACGAGGCCGTCGCGCTCGGAGAAACCGTCGACGCGACCGACGAAGCCGCGCTCGCCGAACGAAGCGGCCATCCGGTCCGCGTCGTCGAGGGCGATGAGGCGAACGTGAAGATTACGACTGCGGCCGATCTGGCCGATGCGCGAGCGAGAGTGGCGCCTGCGCCGCGGGTTGGCACCGGCTACGACCTGCACCGCCTCGTCGAGGGGCGGCCGCTCGTCTTTGCCGGCATCGTCGTGCCGTTCGAGCGCGGCCCGATCGGGCACTCGGACGGCGACGTCGTCTGTCACGCGCTCGTCGATGCGATCTTCGGCGCGGCGGGTGCCGGCGACATCGGCCAGCATTTTCCGAACACGGACGAGCGCTGGCAGGGCGCGCCGGGACTGGACCTGCTGGCACGCGCGGTCGCCATCCTCGCCGACGGAGGCTGGCAGGTGGCGAATGCGGACGTCACCGTCGTGCTGGAGCGGCCGAAGCTCGGTCCGCACATTCCCGCGATTCGCGCCGCGCTCGCGCCCGTGCTCGGCCTCACGGTGGACGCTGTCAGCGTGAAAGCGAAGACGAACGAGGGCGTCGATGCCGTGGGACGCGGCGAGGCCGTAGCCGCGCATGCCGTCGTCGTGCTGCGCCGGGCGGTGAGGGCATGAGCGTCCGCGTCCGCTTCGCGCCGAGTCCGACCGGACAGCTTCACGTCGGCAACGCGCGCACCGCGCTCTTCAACTGGCTGCTCGCGCGCGGTTCGGGTGGAACGTTCGTGCTGCGCATCGAGGACACCGACGCCGAGCGATCGACGCGCGAGTCCGAGCGCACGATGATCGACGACCTGCGCTGGCTGGGCTTGACGTGGGATGAAGGGCCGGACGTCGGCGGACCGCACGGGCCGTATCGTCAGTCCGAGCGTCAATCGCACTACGACACGGCGGCGGACAGGCTCGTCGCGGCCGGACGCGCCTATCCGTGCTTCTGTACGCCGGCGATGCTCGACGCCGATCGCCAGGCGGCGCTCGCCGCGGGCCTGCCGCCGAAGTACAGCGGCCGCTGCCGCGAGCTCGGCGCTGACGAGATTGCACGCCGGCGCGCAGCGGGTGAGCGGCCCGCGCTGCGCTTCGCCGTGCCCGCCAGCCGCGAGGTCGTCGTCCATGACCTCGTGCGCGGCGACGTCTCGTTCTCGACCGACGTCATCGGCGATCCGATCATCGTGCGATCCGACGGCTCGCCGGCCTACAACTTCGCCGTGGTCGTCGACGACACCGAGATGGAGATTTCGCAGGTCGTGCGCGGTGAGGATCACTTGTCGAACACGCCACGACAGGTGCTGATCTACGAGGCGCTCGGCCGCACGCCGCCGCTGTTCGCGCATCTCGCGCTCGTGCTCGGTCCGGATCACGCGCCGCTGTCGAAACGGCACGGCGCGACGAGCGTGGCCGAGTTCCGCGCACGCGGCTATCTGCCCGAGGCGCTCGTCAACTATCTCGGCCTGCTCGGTTGGTCCCCGGGCGGCGACGAGGAGATCGTGTCGACCGAGGAGATGGCTCGGCGGTTCGATGTCTCGCGTGTCGGTCACAGCGCGGCGGTGTTCGACGTGGACAAGCTCGCGTGGATCAACCGTCACTACATGAAAGCCGCCGAGCCGGCCCGCATCGCGCGCGCGGCGCTGCCGTTCTTCGAGCGTGACGGCCGCGTCCGCGCAGCGACCGCCGCGGCGCTGGACTACGTCGCATCGATTCTGCCGCTCGCCGTCGGGTCGGTCGATCGCCTGGATGAGATTCCGGCGCGCGTCGCGTTCCTGTTCGCGTGGGATGCGGCGCGGGCGGCCGCCCTCGTCGGCGAAGAGTCGGAGGGTGGGCGTGCCGTCGCCGCATGGGCCGACGTGATCGAGACGCGCGAGCCGCTCATCGACCGCGAGCGCTTCCGCGCGGCCGCTGCCGCAGCGCGCGAACGGAGCGGACTCAAGGGACGCGCGCTGTTCCATCCGCTTCGCGTCGCGCTGACCGCCGAGGCGTCTGGACCTGAACTGGATTTGGCCGTGCCGGCGATTGAGCGCGGCGCCGCGCTCGCGCCCGACGCCGACGTCGCGCCCGTGCCCTCGTGCCTCGCGCGCCTGCGAGCGGTGGCGGGGATGACAGGCAAGGCATAATGGTGGAAGGGCCGCGTCAACTTCGAACGTCGAACTGCGAACTTCGAACGACGGAACAGCGCAGGGCATCCGTTTCCGGCGTCAGGCTTGCCGTGTCTGTCCGATGCGCCTCTTCGAACGATGAGATGTGCCGAAGGCGTCTCGTCAGGTCGACGTTGACAGTTCGCAGTTCGAAGTTCGACGCGCGGTGTCGCCCCACATGACCCTCATCTACGGCATCAACTCCGTGTCCGAAGCGCTCAAGGCGCGGCGGGTGTCGCGGCTCGTGCACGAACGCGGCGCCGGGCCGCGCGTGGATGCGCTCGTCGCGCGGGCGCACGACTTGCGGATCGCCGTGGAGGTCGTCGATCGGCGCGCGCTCGACAAGATCGCGCGTGGAGGCGTCCATCAGGGCGTCGCCGCCGACGTTCAGGTGCTGCCGGCGTACACGATCGAGGAGATCGTCGCCGAGGCGCAGGGCCCGCCGCTCATCGTCGTGCTCGACGGGATCGAGGATCCGCAGAACGTCGGGGCGATCCTGCGGTCGGCCGAGGCGGCCGGCGCGGACGGCATCGTGCGGCAGGCTCGCCATGCGGCGCCGCTCGATGGCGCGGCAGCCAAGGCGTCGGCTGGCGCCGTCCATCATCTGCGTATTGCGACGGTCGTCAACATCTCGCGCGCCCTCGAGGAGCTGAAGGCGCTGAACGTCTGGACCATCGGGCTGGCGGCCGAGGCGGACGAGGCCTACGACGCCGCGGACTACACGCTTCCGACGGCGCTGGTGTTCGGCGCAGAGGGGACCGGCCTGCGCCGGCTCGTGCGCGAGACCTGCGACCGGCTGGTCTCGATTCCCATGGTCGGGGCAGTATCGAGCCTGAACGTGTCGGTTTCCGCCGGAATTGCCTTGTTCGAGGCCGTCCGACAACGGCGAGCCGCCGGTGGGGAGGCTGGGCCAGGCCCCGAGCCGGCCGCGTGAGGCCCCGCCTGGCGCCGCCCGTCTCGAGGCGTCGGGTCGGCGGCACGGTTCTCGCTATTGCCCATCTGGCACAGAGCGTGCTACCATTCCTGTTTTGTCTGGCTGGCGTAGCTCAGTCTGGTAGAGCAGCTGATTTGTAATCAGCTGGTCGGGGGTTCAAATCCCTTCGCCAGCTCCAAGTTCGGGCCTCGCCCCACACACGGTCGCACGGAACCAACGGTTGCTTTCGGCTGACGGTAGATTCGGATTCGGGCTCCTCCGGCAAAGGCGCCCACAGGGGAAGCGTCGCTCTGCAGCACGACGCGCGGCCGCGTGAACGCGGCCGGATGCGAGCGCGGCAGGCGATCACGGAGGGGCGGTCAGAGAGAATTTTCGGCGAGGTAGCGAAGCGGTCAAACGCAGCAGACTGTAAATCTGTCGCCCCAGCGGCTTCGAAGGTTCGAGTCCTTCCCTCGCCACCAACCTTCGCTCGCGTCGGCCACCGCGAGCGTGAGCACGGTTGGCAAGCCCGACGCGGGTGGCCAGCCGTCTGATACGCGAGTGGCGCGAGACGAGGGACGAAGAGCGGGACGGGGCCGAGAGGGCCGAGAGGCAAGGATGAGCGGGCTTGTCCCCCGTAGCGCCAACAGGCGCAGTGGGCCGGCGAGCGAAGCGGGCTTGCCCGCCGAAGCGCGGGTGAGGCGCGGCGGGCGGCACGAAGGCGGGAGTAACTCAGTGGTAGAGTCACAGCCTTCCAAGCTGTTGGTCGCGGGTT
>CALFMR010000314.1 GCA_937880585.1 uncultured Acidobacteriota bacterium | reverse complement strand
GCGTCGGCTTCCGTATACACCGTACCGCCCGACGGGAAGTCGACGACGCGCCCACCGGAGACCAGTGATTCGATCGTTGCAATCGGGACCGCAGCCCAACCTCCGCGGCGGAGCCACCCGACGACGCCCACGGCAGCGCGGTCACTCGGCGACTGGTCCGGCGCCATCGATTGAGATTAGAACGAAAGCGCTGAAGGCGCCGCTCAATCCTGGAGACTCGCGGGCGCGCGCCCCAGCGCCGTGTCGACCCCGAACGGAGTCGACACGGCGTTGTCGCGTTCGAAGGCGTCACCGCGTGGCGCGGATGATGACGCCGACATAGATCCGGTGTCCGTATCGCGTGTGCTGACCGAAGAACGACGGGGCGTCGTCTTTCGCCCGGACTCCCGTGAAGCGGTAGTCGCCGCGGATCCCCCATCGACGGTTCGGCGCGTACCACTTGATCCCGCCGCCGACGTTGCCGGTCAGGAACGTCTGCACGTCGTTGACGCCGAGCTCCGCCCGTTCGAACATGGTCAGCCCACCGATGCCGCCGGTGACGAACGGCACGACGGCGTGGCCGGTATCGGCCGACAGCACGAGATTCCCCGAGACGTTGAGCGTCATGGGCGTCTTCACGTGCGACGTCGCGGCGTTGAACGTGAGGTCCTGAGCGATGCCAGCCGTCCCGCTGGCTTCTCCTTCGATGCCGACGAAGCGGGTGATCTTGTAGGCGAGCGCGCCGCCGTACGTGTAGTCGCCGAAGTCCGGGCGTGAACCGTTCGACATGAAGTAGGTTCCGCCCGCCGGGATGGCCGTCACCTCGAGCGTGCCGGTTGCGGGTCGAGTCTCCTGCGCCATGGCCGGCGTGGCGGCCATCAGCAGAAACGCTCCAACATAAGTACCAATCGTGCGAGTCATCGTGCTTCCTCCTGTTGTGAGAAAAAGACGAGTCCGATGGGCAGCGTGACGAGCGTCGACACGCCCAGCGCCACCGCGAGTACGACCATCGACATCACCGTGTCCGGCTTCGCAATCATCAGGAACACGACCGCGAGTCCGAACGTCCCCCGCACGCGCAGCGAGATCCGGCGGAGCACGTCCGATCGCCGCGCGAGCGAGCCGGCGGCCATCATCACGACGATCGCGCCGTAGGACGCGCGCATCCAGACGTGTCCGAGGACGCCGAATCGCGCGCCCAGGTAGAAGCCGGCGATCACGGTCAGGACGACGCCGAGTGAGGAGAGACGCGACGTCGCCGCGCCCGCCGACTCACCGCCGAACCCTTCGAGTGCGAGGCCGGCGAACATCATCAGGACGCCGGTGATGTGAACGAACAAGACCAGAGAACGAATCATGAGGAATCCCTTCTTGCGCCGGCCGGGCCGGCCAGTGACAGAGCTGCCGTTCACTCGTGAACGCGCGCGCTCATACAGGGAAGACGGGTGCCTGCTCCGGCGTGTGACAGCAGCGCGTGACGCGTGACGGACGGATTCATCGCGTCGTCGTTGCACCGACCGCGCGCAGGATGATCGCGCGCGCTTGACGTCCTTCCGGCGTCGGCAGTCCGGCGTAGTTGTGCGGCTGGTCCCGTCGGAGATGAAGATCGACTGGCACCCCGGCCGCTCGCGCTTTGACAGCGAGATCGATGCTGTCGGGATAAAAGAGGTCGCGCGTGCCGGAGAAGATGATCATCGGCGTCAGCCCGCGGAACTCGCCGTTCAGTGGACTGACATACGGATGGTCTTCGCGAACCTGTGGTGGTGATGAGATCCGCCCGATGCCCGCGACATCCGGCGCCTGTATGGGATCGACTCGAGCATTCATGGTGTCTTCTGCCTCCATCGATCAGGACGAAGCCAGGAGTGGTCCTGTGACGTCCGCCTTCACTCGCGGTGGATCTCCGCGGCGGGCTCGGCGAGGCGACCTGCTGGATGGGGCAGCGCGCTGTCACAGACGACGTCAGTCGCTCGTCTAGAAGAGCAGCGGGAGTGGAGGAGGGATCCGAGTCATGGCCGCAACCGAGTGGGACGGACCGACGTTCGAGGCGCATCGACCGCTGTTGTTCTCGATTGCGTACCGGATGCTGGGCAGCGCCAGCGAGGCCGAGGACGTCCTTCAGGACGCGTGGCTGCGGGCGCGTCAGGACGAGCACGCCGACATCCGATCACCGCGCGCGTATCTGACGACCATCGTCACGCGGCTGTGCATCGACCATCTGCGCAGTGCCGAGCGGACGCGCATGGTGTATCCAGGTCCGTGGCTGCCCGAACCGCTGGCCGAACCGAATCAGGAATCCGCCGAGCTCGCCTCGTCGATGACGACGGCCTTTCTCGTCTTGCTGGAGCAGCTCGCGCCGATCGAGCGCGCCGTCTTCCTCCTACGCGAGGTGTTCGACCTCGGCTTCGACGAGATTGCGCGGACCGTCGACAAGAGCCCGGCGAACACGCGGCAGATCCTTACGCGCGCGCGTCGGCGGCTGCGCGAGTCGCGCCCGCGCTTTGCCGTATCGCGGCGGGACTCGGAGGCGGTCGTGCGTCGCTTCCGCGACGCCTGTGTCACCGGCAACCTGCAGGAGTTGATGGCCGTGCTGCACACCGACGCGGAGCTCGTCGCCGACGGCGGCGGCAAGGCGCTCGCGGCACCGCGGCCCGTCATCGGCGCGGATCGGATCGCGGAGTTCGTGATCCACCTCGTCGGCAAGGCGCGCTGGATGGAGTCGGCGCCGGAGATCGTCATGATCAACGGCGCGCCCGGCCTGCTGCTGTCGCATCCCAGCCTCGGCAACAGCACCTATTCGTTCGACATCGCCGACGACCGCATCCGCGCGATCTACGTCGTGCGCAACCCCGACAAGCTGCGCGGGTTCCTCGAACGCGTGCACTGAGCGCGAGCGTCAGACACGTGGCGCACCCGTCCGTCCTGAACCCGAACACGCGCGGTCGCGACTGCGACGTGCTGGCCGGGCGACGACATCCATGGCGCGCTCGAGTGCGTCCACGGTGCCGTCATCCTCTATCGACCGCCACGCGATGACGCCGTCCGGCCGGACGAGCGATGCGCCGCCGCCGGTGATGCCGAGATCCTGCTCGGCGAGCGCACGATCGTTCTGCGCGAGCACCGCGGGCAGGTTGATGGAGCTGATCGGGACGCCCGTTCGAGCTCCGATGTGCGCCGCGGCGTCGCACCAGGTGTTCGAACTCGAAACGAGGACCCATCCTGCTCCGTAGAGGTCCAGCGTGGAAATGGACCGGCCGTCGCGCGTCACGACGCGATGCGGGGCGCGGGTGCCAGGTTGGCCTCGCCACTCGTCGGGGCGCTGCGCGAGGGGAAGATCGGAGGCGGTCTCGTCGATGATGCTCGAGCGATAGCGTTCGCCCAGTTCGATGGCAATGGGATCGAGCAACGGAATCTCCCGAATCGCATCATCTGCGAAGCGGGCGTAATCAGGCCGCGCAAAGGTCTGCTGGAAGCGCATCCACGCGATGGGCTTGCGCTCTTCGTCGTAGCTGTCGAGCAGCGAGTCCTCTGATTGGCCGGACAGCACCGCGGCGAGTTTCCACGCAAGGTTGAAGGCGTCGGCGATGCCGGTATTTGCACCGTAACCGCCGCGGTTGGGCGGCAGCGTGTGCGCTGCGTCGCCCGCCAGGAAGACGCGTCCCTGGCTGAACCGATCGGCGATGAGCGCGGTGAGTTCCCAGCGTCCCGTGGTGATGATCTCCGCCCGAACGGGCGTGCCAACGGCACGCTGGATCGCGGCATCGAGCGCCGCTGGATTCCGATCGATATCGTCTTTGAACATCAAGACCCAGCGTCCATCTCCGTACCCCGCGAGAAAGGCGTCGAGGCCCGGCTGCTGAATCTCCCATTGACCGATGCCGTCGCGTCGAAAGCGCTCCAACTCCTCGGCGCGAAAGAGGACGCTGCGCATGACCTGGAGCACGCCGACTCCCTGGCGCGCAATCCCGAGTGCCTCGCGGACGACGCTCCGATTGCCGTCGCAGCCGATGAGGTAGCGGGCTCGAACCGTTTGCACGGATCCCTGCGAGTCCTTCAGCCAGGCGACGACTCCATCCCCGTCGTCTTCGAAGCGCACGAGTTCCGTGCCGGGACGCAGCGTCGCGCCCAGTTCGAGCGCCCGCTGCCTGAGCAGAGGCTCGAGCTGATCCTGTGCGATGGCGGCTCCGGTGTGCGGCGAGTACGACGCGGCCGGGGCCGCGGACGGGCGGACCGCGCCCTGCGGTGTCCACTCGACCTCTGCCGTTGGTGCGGCGACGAGGCTCTCGGTTCGCACGCGGCGAAGTCGAGTGATCGATGCTGGAATTTCGGGGAGATGTCGGAGGCCGGCCGTGTCGAACATCTCGAGCGTGCGCTGCGTGAAGCCCCGGGCGCGGGGATGGAGCGCGCTCCCGTGATGGCGCTCGACGACCAGGCACGCCACGCCGCGCGAGGCCAGGAACATCGCGGCGGAAAGGCCGACGAGGCTGCCGCCGGCGACGAGCACGGGGACCGTTTCGGGTGACGCCTCGAGACTCATGCGTCCTCCGATTCGTCCTCGGCCAGAATCTCGTACAGCGAGCGGCGAGCGGCGGCGAGGATCTTCTTGGCCTTGGCGATCTGCGCCGCGTCGCCAGCGTGCATCACCTGCATCGCGGCGGCGCCGAGCTGACGGGCGAGGCTCATCACCTCGATGAAATCGCCGCCGGCCGCATCGCTCAACGCTTCCCAGGGGGCCGTGATCTCGTCCGCGTGTTCCTTGACGTACGCCTTGCCCTGGCTCGTGAGCGCGTAGACGCGGCCGCCAGGTTCGTCCTGATTCGCGATCAGTCGCTCGTCCTCGAGCTGCTGCAGCGCGGGGTACACCGAGCCGGGGCTCGGGTTCCACATGCCCTGGCTGCGTCGCTTGAGCTCCTGCATGATCTGGTAGCCGTTGCGCGGCTCCTCTTTGAGGAGCGCGAGGATGGCGGCGCGAATGTCGCCGCGCCGCGCGCGCGGGCCTCGCCGGAAGGGGTTCCAGCCGAAACCGCCGGGGCCGAGGCCTCCCGGACCGAAGGGGCCGAAGCCGCCGTGGTGACCACCGCCACCGCGACCGCCGCGGCGACCGGCAAAGAGGAATGGGAAGGGGCCGCGATCGTGGTCGGCGAAACGGCCGTGTTCAGGGTGATGTCTCATTGAAGCCTCCATTGAGTAACGATGCTTCAAAGATATATCGTGATGGCTCGTTCGTCAAGGCTTGCGCCGCCGGCTGCGGGCCTGTTGCGCCGGTGGACGCGCGCCCCTTCAGCGCGACGTGCGCCGGCGGCTGACGTGCTGCTTGATGTCCACGGTGCTGAGGCCGGTGGCCTTCGCCAGCCTGAGCTGACGATCGTCAGCGGACACGAACCTCGTACACAGGGCGGCGTGGGCGGCGGCGACGTGCAGCAGATCGAGGCTGCATGTCAGGTGCGTGGCCGTGTGCCGCTGGCACGAGCGCGCTTGAATCGACGTAGGTCTTCATCGTTCGCCGCGGCCGTCGATGACGGCGTCAGCCCCGCCGGGGGAGACGACCCTGGCGCCGAACACCGAGCGCGTGCGAGCGTCGAGATCCGGCCAGGCGGCGTCAGCTCCGCTGGACCTGATGGGGGCCAGTCGGGCCACCGGTCGCCGGCGTCGAGTGACCTCGAGCGTTTCCCCCCGTTCGACACGCGCCATGACGCGCTTCAGATTCTGCTGGAGCTCGCGGACAGACACCCTCGAATCTCGCATGTCAGACATTTTGTCATGCATGCCTGGGCCCGGTAAGCGCGGGGCGACACCTCGAGCCACGGACTCTCGTCTCTTATCCTCGCCCCTCACCCCATCCCGAACGTCACCCGCCTGAGCAGCGGCGCGTTCCCGAGTGGCACCAGCTCGACATCGACGCGAGTACCGTCCGCCCGCAGCATCTGCCCGCGCAGCGCGACGACGGGCGTGTCGAATGGCCGCTGGATGTCGGGTCCCGCGGCGATCTGAACCGGCGCGAGGCCGAAGCCGGTCCATCGCGCGTCGGCGCGCAGCTTCAGATCGAGCGGCTCGCCCGGCGCGGGTTCGTAGTGCGTGTCCTCGAAGCCCGAAAGGGGATAGGTCTTCGTGACGCTCTTGGTCGACGCGATCGGCTTCGCGAAGACGAGCGCGCCGTACTGCAGCGCGACTTCGCCGTTGATGGCCGGGACCTCCCGCACGTTCGGGACGAACGTGACGCGCACCGTGTCGCCGGCCGTCCAGCGCTTCGTCACGCGCCAGTAGTCGCCCTCGCGCGAGATCCGCGCGCCCGCACACTCCACCGTCGTGCCGCGCGACCATTCGTGATCGCGCAGCAGCAGCGAGAACTCGACATCGCGTTCGGGCGCCACGTCGATCGAGACGACAGGCTCGAAGGGATAGGACGTCCGCTCGTCGATCGCCACCTTCACGTCGGCGACCGTCGTCGACACACGGCACGGCCCGTAGAGCAGCGCGGCCAGCGTGTCTCCGCCGCGGCGCATCCACATCCCGCGGACGAACAGCGCAGCAACCTGCGTCGCGTTGGGATTGCAGCAGACGGCAACGTCGGCGTGCGTCGGCGAGAATTTGTTGCGCGGCTCGTCACGCGTGCCATCCAGCGAACGCCCATCGCAGCGAAGACGGTTGTCCGGTGTGAGATACGAAATCGCCCGGCCGTCCGGC
>CALFMR010000313.1 GCA_937880585.1 uncultured Acidobacteriota bacterium | reverse complement strand
GAACCTCGGCACGTTCCGAACGCGAGCAGCCACCGAAAAACACGAGCGCGCGGTGCAGTACTTCAAACATCATTAAAAAGGCGCGGGCCAGAGCCCACTTCGGCTTCGAACGTCGAACTTTTAACTTGGCTCAGCGTCCGCGCCGACGTTCTCGTTCATCTCGCGCCGTTCAGCCGCGGCCTTCGTGATGTCCTCGCGGATGGCTTTGTTGCTGCGCACCAGCGCCTGGAAGTCGCGCCGTTCGAGGACGAGAAGCTGGCAGTACATCCGCGCGGTGACGTCCGCACCGCGCGGCTGGTGCGAGACGAGCGCCATCTCGCCGAAGAAGTCGCCCGTCGTGAGCAGGATGTGGCGTCCCGCCGCCTCGACGTCCACGATGCCCGACGAGATGAAATACATCGCGTCGCCGACGTCGCCCGCGCGAATCAACCGTTCGTCCGGCACCGCGAAGCGCGGCCGTAACAAGCGCGCGACGGCGGCGGCATCCGTGTCGGCGAGCGCGGCGAACATCGGCACGCGTTTGATGAGCGTCCGCGTCTCGAGCCCGAGGTCCAGGCTCGGACGCCGCTGCAGCCGCTCGCGCGCGATCTGCACCTCGCGCTGCAGCACGGCGTACAGCTCCGGTCCGATCACGCCTTCCTCGAAGAGCGCGTGATATTCGAGGTCCTCGCGCCGGAGCGCCAGCCGGCGCAGGAACCGTTGTTCGAGCACGGCGGCGTACTCCGGGTACTGCGCACCGAGCGCATCGAGCGCGGCCGTGGCCATGGCCTGCCGCCGCTGCAGCAGGTCGGCGAGCTTCGGCGGCGTGCGCTCGTTGACGAGTGGTGCGAGCGTCTCGGTGATGTACGGCGCGAGCTCCTCGAGCACGATGCGGCTGACGAGCAATCGCTCGAAGCGATCCGCGAGCCGATCGACGAGCGGACCGTCGATGTGCAGGCGCCGGTGCACGAGATGGGCGACGCGGAACGTCCGCGAGAAGCCGACGAGCGCCTGGCCGGTGCGCAGGTACTCGGCCTCGCCACGCGTGCGGACGTGATCGAGAAGCTGCGCGACATCGCCGAGCAGCTCTTCGACCGTGCGACCGGAGATCGTCCGCGCGTCGAAATGCTCGAGCACGATCTCGCGCTCACGCTGCACGAGCGCGATGAGTCCGAGCCGCAAGTGCTCCTCGTCGCTCGCAAGCGGCGACGGCGCGACGAGCGTCGTGGTTGATCCCGATTCACTGACGGTCGCGGCCGGCGCGGGCTCGGACGGGCGATACGTGTCGGCGACGCGCGTGACCAGCTCGTCGCTGAACCGGTAGCGCTTGCCGATCGAGCGGACGGCATCCGCGATTCGTGCGCGCGAGATCGCGAGCACCTGCGCGCGCAGCGCCTCGTCGAAGGGCGACAGCCGATCGAGCTGCAGCCACTGGATGAGCGGCCGCAGCGTGAGGCCCTGCACGAGCAGCGTGAAGAGCACGAAGCCGGTCGCCTGCACGGCGACGAAGCGCTGCACGTCGCCGGTGATCGCGGGATTCTCGGTGACGGCGAGCGCGAGGGCCAGCGTCACCGCGCCGCGCAACCCGCCCCAGAGGATGACGACCTTGTAGCTCGTCCCGACGCGCTGGCTCATGCGCAGGCGCGAGAGCAGCGGCAGGAATCCCCACAGCACGAGCGCGCGCGCGCCCAGCGCGGCCGCGATTTCGACCGCGAGGACTAGCACGTCGTGCCAGCCGACGTCGAGGAGCAAGCGCGGGATGAGCAGCGCGGCCAGGACGAAGATGAGCGAGCTCGCCCAGTACGCGAGCTGCTCCCACATGTCGACGAGGAATCGCCAGTCGGTCGGCTGGATGCGCTGCGGGCCGATGGCCGCCATGGCGAGCCCCGACGTCACCGCGGCCGTCACGCCGGATACGCCCAGGCCGCGCTCGCCGATGATGTAGACGAGGTAGGGCAGCGCGAGGGTCAGGGTGACTTGCGCAAGTCGCAGGTCGCGGAGCCATCCCATCACGACCACCGCGAGGCGTGTCGCGAGGTACCCAACGGCCAGGCCGCCGGCGAACGCCCAGAGGAACTCCACGACCGGCCGGACGGCCCCGGTCGACGCGCCGCCGGCCACCATCTCCAGGAGGACGGTGAAGGTGACGATGGCCGCCGCGTCGTTCAAAAGGCTCTCGCCTTCGACGAGCCGGCACAATCGTCCCGGCGCGCCGACTTCCCGGAAGATGCCGATGACCGCGACCGAGTCCGTCGTCGCGACGATCGACGCGAGCAGGAGGCACGCGACGAGCGACACGCCGGCGAGCGGCACGAGCGCGACGCCGATGATCGCCGTCGCCACGAGCACCGCGATGACCGCCAGGAGGAAGATCGGCGCGGCGTCCTCGATGATGCGGCGGACGTCGACGGTGAGCGACGACTGGAAGAGGAGCGCCGGGACGAAGACGTACAGGAAGGTGTCCGCGCTGACCGGGACGTCGACGAACGCGCGCGCGACGTCGGCGACCGCGCCCGTCGCACCGTCACGCAGCGCGAACAGCGCCGCGGCCCCGATCGCCGTGCCGACGAGGGCGAACAGCACCGACGCCGGCAGCGCCAGCCGCGCGGCGAACCGCTGGACCAGGCTGACCGTCACCAGCAGGCCGGCGACGACGAGGAGGATGACCGGGACGCTCATCGAGACAGTGACCGGCGATCATTGATGATCGCCATCGTCGATGCAACCGTCTTGATCGCATCGCGCTGGATCGACCCGGGAATGCGGTTCCCGACGGCCGCCGCGCGTCGCTTCGCAATGGGAACCGTGGACACGCGAGGGATCTCGATCGCGTTCGATTTCTCTACAACGTTCGTCGTGCCGACGATCGTGCGATCTGGCATGAAACTCGCTCTATGCACGCGAGGCAAGACGATGCTAGGCTCGCTCTCGACACGCACAAGGCGGCGCGGGATGCAGACGACCTCAACGGCGAAGCTCACCTATGCGGACTTTCTGAGTTTCCCCGACGACGGGCAGCGGCACGAGCTTGTCGGGGGGAGGCACTACGTGACGCCGTCGCCCATGACGAAGCATCAGCGTGTTGTGGGCCGGATGCTCGTGGCGCTCGATGCGTATCTCTCGGCCACCGGCCTGGGCGAGGTGTTCGTCGCGCCGCTCGACGTGCTCCTCTCCGACCACGACGTCGTCGAGCCTGACGTCTTCGTGATTCTGGCCGGTCAGGACATTCTCACCGACAAGCACGTCGTCGGCGCACCCGGGATCGTGATCGAGATCGCGTCGCCTGCCACGCGTCGCCGCGACCGCGGCGTCAAGCGCAATCTCTACGACCGCACGGGCGTGCGGGAGTATTGGATGGTTGATCCTGACGGCGGCTCGGCCACGCTCTTCCGCCGAACGCCGGCCGGTGCGCTCACCGACATCCTGTCGATCGACGCGTCCGCGTCGATCACCTCGCCGCTCCTGCCCGCGTTCACGCTCGCGCTCACCGCGCTGTTCAAGTAGACGCGGCGACAGCGTGCCGGGCGCTTGAAACGATCGCCGCGCTCAGCCGCGGCGCGCATGCCAGCCTCATCGAAACGTTCGCAGCAAGGCGACCGGTTCCTCGAGCGCGATCGTCTCGCGCCCGTGGAGTTCCGGAAACCACGTGCTGAGCACGCCGAGCTGGACGACGTCATGGGCGGCCCTTCTGGCTTCTGGCTTCTGGCTTCAAACTTCTAACTTGTCCAGCGCCAGCCCCCTTGGCTTCTGGCTTCGAACTTGTCGCGCGCCAGCTCACCTGTGCAGCGGCCCCGCGTGGACGAGGGTGTAGGTGCCGATCGTCCGTTCGACGCCGTCTTCGTGCGTCGATAGCGTGAATTCGATGTTCACGGCTGGCAGGTGACGGACGACGGCCGCGGGCAGGATGTGGAGGATCTCGCCGTGAGAATTCGCCGGAAGCGGGACGACTTCCCGGACGCCGTCGATCCCTCCCACGCGCTGCGACAGCGTGATCTCGCCCGCGCCGCCGAAGTCGCCGCGCAATCGCACGGCCATCAGATCGTCGTCGTCCCAGACCGCGCAGGGGACGAAGGCGCCAGGGGACAGCGTGAACATGCGCACGCGAACGCCATCACGCGCGAGCTGATTCAGGACCTCGTCGGTGACGAAGCTGGCAACCGTGGACGATTGAACGGCGGAGCGGACGGCGCGTGACAGCGCCTCGACCTCGGCCGCGCGCGAGCCG
>CALFMR010000312.1 GCA_937880585.1 uncultured Acidobacteriota bacterium | reverse complement strand
ATTCAGAGCGCGTCACGCCCGAAGTAGCTCATGGCGACTGGTGGGCTGCGTGTGGTTTCCGGAGGAGGAAGGAAGACATGAAGCCGTCAGGAGCGCAGTATGGGATCGACGGCTGTGAGAGACAGGGCCACCGGTCAGTATTCTCACTGGCAGTCGTCGCCGCAATTGCCGGTGCGATGCTCACGGTCTGTGGCTGCGGACGACAGGGCGAGCCGTCCGCTGTTCGCCATGATCGCCAGGTTGCTTCCGAATCTCAGGCCAAGGAGCCGGCGCCACCTCCGGTGCCTTCAGCGGTCGTCGCTCAAGCGGCGCGACCGCCCGCGAGTGGGCCGCTCGTCTTCGACGCGGTTGCGATCGGGCCGCGTGGAGCGGTGTTAAAGGGCGCACCATCCGCGCCCACCTTTCATTCTGAAGGCTCGTTGCGGTCGTTCATCGGGACGGCCTATGACGTCACCAAGGCTCGCATGCGCGGCGGGCCGGCATGGATGGACGACCTGGATTGGAAGGTCTTGGCGGCCTCATCGCGCCCATCGTTATCGTACTCCGACTTTCGCGCGATGTTGCGGCACGCGCTCGAAGATCGCTTTCAATTGAAAGCCGTCAAAGCGGCTACGCCGACGCCGACGATTGCTCTTTCGCTCGAGCAGCCCCAGCATCCGCCGGGTCTGCGCCGGGCGCCCAAGCGTGTCGACTGCACGCCGTTTCTGAACGATCATCGTCTCTTCGCGTTGCGATTTCCCCAGATGCCGGATCACACACCGCTGTGCGGAGGTGGCAGGATGGCGGATACTTCCTACCATTTTCGAAGTGTTCCACTGAGCGTGTTCGCGCACTACTTGGAGATCATGTTGGGCCAGGTCGTGATCGCGCCGTCCGACAAGGGTCTCTTCGACATCGACTTCGAATGTCCGGCCGGGGCCGTATTCAACGACCCTTCGCCTGACGTCGACGCGTACCTGGCCGCGCTGCACGAGCAGCTCGGGATCGATGCGCGGATTCGGACCGCGCGGGTCGACGTGCTGACGATCCAGAGCGCGTCACGCCCGAAGTAGACCCAGGGCCGAGCGACCCCAACGCGCAGCGCTCGGTGTCCATCTCCCTTCACGCCGTGCCGCCTTCGCACTCCGCGTGCCGCCTTCGCGATCTTCGCGCCTTCGCGTGAGGGTGCCCCCGCCCGTCGCGTCTTCGCGTTACGCTGTTTGGCGATGTCCATCCGACCGCTCGTCCGACTGTCGCGCAACGCTGCGCTCCTTTCGTGTCTCGCCGCCGCTGGCGCGTGTCACGCACCGCAGAAGCCCAAAGACACCTGCCAGGTGACCCAGCCGAACGGTGTCGTCGCGGGCTCGACCGAGCGGCAGGACGGCAGTTACGGGAATGCGCAGGTGTCGGTCGGACCGTTCGGTCTATGGCCGAACGGCACGGTCATCTTCAAGCCGGGGGGGCCGGGCTTCGTGACGCGTGAAGGCGCGCTCGGGATGAAGTTCGGCTGGACGCGCGGCGTGAGCGGCGCCCTGCACATCACGGGACGCCGGCTGGACGCGCCCGCGGCGCCGCTTCAGTCCGAGGTCGGCGACGACACGGGCGACGGGTTCGAGGCGAGCTACCTGATTTTCCCGTCGCCGGGATGCTGGGAAGTGACGGCGACCGTCGGAAATCGATCCGACGCGTCGCTCACGTTCGTCACGCGCATCGAGCAGGTTGGAGCGGGGCCCGCCTGGCATCGCGACAGCACTCCGTGAGAACGGTCGTGCGCCCGTCGCGCGTAGCGCTTCGCTATTCGATGACGCGCGTCGGCGCGCGCAGCTTCACGCCTTTCCGCCCCACATCAACCGACACCTTCGCGACCTGACCTGTCCACGTGTCGACACGATATTCGACCGCGTACTGGTTCGCGAGCTCGGTCGCGAGCTGCTGCATGAGTGCCTGCAGCGATCCCAGCGATACGCCGCGATCGATCCGTCCGCCGCTGCGCTCCGGCGCGTCGCCGACCGAGAGTCGTTCCGGCGCGCTCGGCGTTGGCGCGGCACCGGCGCTCGACGGACCGGCCGAGGGTGGTTCGCCGCTGACGGCGCCGGTCGTCGGCGTCGTGAGATTCACCACGTACAACTGCGCGCCGCTGTGCGCGAGCGAATCGAACACGTCCTCGAGCCGGACGTTGCCGGCCTCGCTCGTCGCCGGCGTGATGACGACGATGACCGGACGGGCCGCCTTGTGCTCGATGAACGACCGGCTCGCCTCGACGAACGATTGGAACAGGTGCGGCGCTTCGCCGACCGTCGTGTAGCTCGGCTGCACGCGGTCGGGGGAATCCTCCTCGGAGTTGGTGAAGCCGACCATCGACGTGCTCGTGCGCTGCGACGTCGTGACGTTCACCTGAGCCTTGCCCTGCAAGGCGGTCGTGAAGGCGGCGACGCTCTGCTTGATCGTGTCCGACCCGACACCGACGTCGTCGACGAGCACGGCGATCTGCATCGGCGCGGTGGCGAGCCCCGCGTGGACGATCTCGCGCGACTGGCCGTTCGACTTCACCCGGAAATCAGCCGCGGAGAGGTCGACGACCGGCGCGCCTTTCTTATCGAGCGCCGTGACGTACACCGTCGCGGAGCCGGGCGCGGCCGGTGCCTGCGCGCGGCCGTCGACGCCGGTCGCCAGGGCGGCGGCGACCGAGAGGAGTGCGGCGACGAGCGATCGCGCTGTGCTGCCTGCGGTCATGAGCTACCTCCGATTGGACCGTCGTGGAAGGCCGTCATCTTATTACGAGATCGGCCGGCGGCGCGCGTCGCGGCGCCGCCGCGCCCGCGGCCTGGAGAATTTCGTGGCGGCCGCGTCCGTTTTCGCGACAATACGTCCCATGGTCAAGCCCTATCAGAACGCCGACATCAGCGTGTTCTGGCGGCCGGAGCGATGCCGGCATTCGGGCATCTGCGCGCGCGGCCTGCCGGCGGTCTTCAACCCTCGACGCCGGCCGTGGATCGAGCTCGAGCACGCCGACACCGACACCATCGTCGCGCAGGTCGAGCGGTGTCCGTCAGGCGCGCTGACGTGGGCGCCGCGCGATCGCGAGGATGCACAGTGAACCGCCGAGACTTTCTCCGTGTGGGTCTCGCCGGCGGCGCGTTCGCCGTCGGGCCGCTCGGACGCCGGATGGACGCGCAGTCGAGCGGCGTCTGTCTCGTCACCGATCCGGCCGATCCGATCGCCAATGCCGCGTCCGTGCGCTGGGCGATCGACGCGTGGCAGCAGGCGCTCGGTCAGGCGGGCCATCGCGTGCGACGCGCCGCGCGCGTGGCCGACGTGCCGCCCGGTGATGTCTGCGTGGTCGCCGGAGGGGCGGCGTCCACGCTCGTCGCGGGACCGCTCGGAGCCGCGCGCGTTCCGCGTCCGACAGACGCCGAGCAGTTCGTCGTGACGAGCGCGGCGGCTGGCGGCCGCCAGACGGTCGTCGCGTCCGGCGCCGATCCGCGCGGGCTGATGTATGCCGTCCTCGATCTCGCCGACCAGGTGTCTCGCGACGGACGCCTGCCGTCGCCGTCGACGTTCGACACGCCGGTCGTGGGCCGTCCCGCCAACCCCGTGCGCAGCGTCATGCGCCAGTTCACGAGCGAAACGCTCGATCTGCCCTGGTTCCGCGATCGCGCGATGTGGCCGTCGTACTTCGCAATGCTCGCGCGCGCACGGTTCAACCGGCTGCACCTGGCGTTCGGCCTGGGGTACGACGCGCTGCAGCGCGTCGACGACTCGTATGCGCTGTTCCTGTATCCGTTCCTGCTCGACGTGCCGGGCTATCACGTACGCGCCTCGAACCTGCCCGACACGGAACGGGATCGCAACCTCGAGATGCTGCGGTACATCAGCGACGAAGCGGTCGCGCACGGCATCGACTTCCAGCTCGGCGTCTGGATGCACGGCTACGAGCTCGCCAACAGTCCGAACGCGCGCTATCTCGTCGAGGGGCTGACGCCCGAGACGCACGCCCCGTACTGCCGCGACGCGCTCACGGCGGTGCTGCGCGCGTGTCCGTCGATTTCCGCCATCGGGCTGCGCATCCACGGCGAAAGCGGCATCGCCGAGGGCAGTTACGCGTTCTGGCGGACGATCTTCGATGGCGTCCGTCGCGCGGGACGGCCGATCGAGATCGATCTGCACGCCAAGGGCATCGACCAGACGATGATCGACGGCGCGCTCGCGACCGGCCTGCCGGTCAATCTGTCACCGAAGTTCTGGGCCGAGCACCTCGGCATGCCGTATCACCAGGCCGCGATCCGCGAGCTCGAGATGCCGGTGGCCGGCCACCGCGGCGCGGGTCTGATGACGCTCAGCGAGGGCGCGCGCGTCTTCACGCGGTACGGCTACGCCGACCTGCTCCGCGAGGATCGCGCCTACTCGGTCCGCTCGCGCGTCTTCTCGGGCACGCAGCGCATCCTGCTCGCGGTCGATCCGGAATGGACCGCGGCCTACGCGCGCCGGTTTCAGTTCTGCGGATCGACCGGCGCGGATCTGATGGAGCCGCTGACGTGCCGCGGCCGGCGCGGCTCGGGCGCGATCGGTGGCCGTCGTGACGGCTACGTCGACCTGTCGCTCGCGACGCACTGGGATTGGGAGAAGTACGCGGCGTGGTACCGCACGTGGGGACGGCTGATGTACGACCCGGACGCCGCGGCCGACGTCACGCGCGACGCGTCAGTGCCAGCGCCCGCCGCATCGGCGCTCGCGCAGGCGAGTCGTCTCTTGCCGATCGTGACGACGGCCCATCTGCCGTCGGCGGCGTGCGACGCGTACTGGCCGGAGATCGACTGGAACCAGCCGATGGCCGCCGAACCGCGGCCGAATCCGTACGGCGATACGCCGTCGCCGAAGACGTTTCCATTCGTCAGTCCGCTCGATCCGCAGTTGTTCGCATCGATCGACGAGTGGGCTGGCGCGCTCCTGTCAGAGGAGCGCAGCGCGAAGTATTCGCCGATCGATGCCGCACGCTGGCTCGAGGCGCTGGCCGCGGGCGCCGAGCGAGACCTGTCACGAGCGGGCCAGCCGAAGACGTCGGCCGCGCGTCGTCTCGCCATCGACGTCGCGATCCAGATCGCGGTCGGGCGGTTCTTCGCCGCGAAGTTCCGCGCCGGCGTGCTGTACGCGATCCACGTGCAGACCGGCGATGCACGCGTCTTCGACGAGGCGATCGCGGCCTATCGACGTGCGCGCGGCGCGTGGGCGGCGGCGGTCGATCGCGCGGCGGGCGTCTACGCCGCCGACTTGTCGGTCAGCGATCGGTTCTCCGAACGCGGTCAATGGCGCGATCGGCTGGCGGCGATCGACGCGGACATCGCGTCGCTCACGCGGCAGCCTCCACCCGCACCGGGCGTTGCCCCGAGCCTCGTCGAGGCGGCCGTCCGCGCGGCGCTCGACACGACGGCGCCGCCATCGCCCTCGTGCACGCACACGCCGCCGGCCCGGCTCGCGCGCGGTGCCGCGCTGCCGCTCGCGCTGGACGTCGGCGCCGGCCACCACGTCGTGCAAGCGGTCGCGCACTATCGTCGCGTCGATCAATCCGAGCGATGGCAGGAGGCGCCGATGCAAGTCGATGGGCGCACGTGCCGCGGAGTGATCCCGGCCGAGTACACGGACTCGCCCTATCCGCTGCAGTACTATTTCGAAGTGCGCGAAGGCCCCACGCGCGCCTGGCTCTGGCCCGGGCTGACGCGCGCGCTCACCGGGCAGCCGTACTACGTCCTGGAAGCAAGAAGTTAGCAGTTCGAAGCCAGAAGTGGGTTCTGGCGTCAGCCGTGCGACGCCCCGGCGACGGGCTCGTCGTCTCGCAGCGCTTCGGACTCCTGCTCGGCCTCGGCGGCGAGCAGGTGTTCATGCATGATGCGCTCGGCACGCGGGCGGTCGCGCTCGCGAATGGCCTGATAGAGCTGACGATGGAGCGTCGCGGCCGTCGTGGCGTGTTCGTGGCCGTTGGTGTCGCGCATGCGGAGGCGGAGCGCGAGCTCGCGGGCGAGCGACGCGCCCGACACCATCTCGACGAGCGAGGCGAGGATCGGATTACCCGACGCCACGGCAACCGCACGATGGAATCGGATGTCGTGCCGGTGGAAGGCCTGCGGATCGTCGATCGACGCGAACATGCCCGTTACTTCATCGGAGATCGCCGCGAGATCGTTGCCCGTCGCGCGCTGGGCCGCCATGCCCGCGACGCCGATTTCGAGCGTGCGGCGGGCCTCGAACATCGCATGCCGCGTGAACCCGTGCAGGGCGGCCTGGAACCGCAGCGGCTCGCTGTCGAGCATCGGCGGGCCGTCGGCCACGAACGTGCCCGCGCCGTGGCGGATGACGAGCACGCCCTTGGCGGCGAGCGCGCGCAATCCGGTGCGCACACTCGTGCGGCTGACGCCAATCTCGGCGACGAGCGAGCGCTCCGGCGACAGGCGCTGGCCGGGCCGCAGATCACCGCGCAGGATCAAGTCGCTCACGTGGCGCACGACGCGCTCGGTCGCAATACCTTCGTCGGGCTTGGCCGACGGTGACGAATTCGGCGTTTTCAGCGGACGTGAAGCGGGCATGAACGTGGCGACATGGCCAATCGATATTAGACCCGAACCGCCGCGACGTCTCGGGATCGGCCGGAGCCGCACCCGCGGCGCCGACATGGTCCCAATCGGACCGGTCGGACCTTGAAGTCGAATAGATCATACCACGACGGGATCCATGGTCTAACGATTGTCTCTTGTTCGCTTGCGGTCATTCGTCGCCACACCAGAAGCTCTCGAAAGCGTCGAGCGCACGCAAAGCCCTCTCGCGCGCCATTGGCCAACGGACGCGCCTGAGGCGACGTGACCCTCTATTGGTCTCACCACAGCGCTTCTAAAGATATGTGAGGACTGATATGATGGCCGCTTCATTCGGGCGTCGACGACGCCCGACACGACGACGCCGTGGCCGGCGTCAGGGGAGGCCGGAATGCGGTACACACGCCGTGAGGTCGGGAAGCTCGCGCTGATGGGTCTGCCAGGCGCCGTATGGTTGGCGCGCTCACCACTGCTCGCCGCGCAGGCCGCCAGGCCGAGCTCGCGCTGGGCGGGCGTCGACATCGGCATGAACGTCCCGTACAACTTCGATCGCACGAACAAGATGGGCGGCGACGAGATCCTCCGCCGATGTCTGCAACTGGGCGTCGGCGTCGTCGAACTGCGATCGCAGCCGGTCGAGGCATTCATGGGCGCGCCGGCGCCGGCGTCGGGTGGCCAGCGGGGGCTGACGCCCGAACAGCGCACGGCGCGAGAGGCGGCGGCCGCGGCGCTCGACACCTGGCGGAAGTCGGCGCCGATGGATCGCGCGCGCGCGTTTCGCCAGCAGTACGAGGCAGCCGGCGTGCGGATCGCGATCGTCAAGTTCGACGGCATCTTCGCCATGTCGGACGACGCCGTGGACTACTGCTTTGCGCTGGCGAAGACGCTGGGCGCGCGGGCGATCTCCTGCGAGATCTCGGTGCCCGACACCAAGCGCCTCGGGCAGTTCGCCGACAAGCACCAGATGATGGTCGGCTATCACGGCCACGACGACACGACGCCCGCCGATTGGGAACAGGCGTTCAGCTACGCGAAATACAATGGCGCGAACGTCGACCTCGGGCATTTCGTGAGCGGCAACGACACGTCGCCCATCCCCTTCATTACCGAGTACCACGACCGCGTCACGCACGTACACGTGAAGGACATGAAGATGCACCGCGGTCCGGCCGTGCCGTTCGGCGAGGGCGACGTGCCGCTGAAGGAAGCCCTTCAGCTCATTCGCGATCGGCACTGGCCGATCCCCGGCATCATCGAATTCGAATACCGCGTGCCCGCGGGCTCGACGGCCATGGACGAAATGGCCAAGTGCATGGCGTACACGAAGGCCTGCCTGGTCTGAACGCGACCGCCGGCTGAGATGGCCGGCGGTCGCGCGTGTCTGGCGGTTATTTCCGCCCCGGCGTCGATGCCGGGGCGGGGCGGGCAGCGGGATGGACGGCCAGCACCTCGGTGACGGCGTCCTCGAACACGTTCAGTGACTCACGCAGTGCCGCCATGGGGATCGTCAGCGGCGGAGAGATCTTCAGGCACTCGCCGGCGATGCCGACCGGCGCGAACATCAGCAATCCCTTCTGATAGCACGCGACGTTGATCGCGAGCGCCAGGGCCGGGTTCGGCTCTTTCGTTCCGGGTTTGACCACCTGGATGCCGGCCACGAGTCCGCGTCCGTGAAAGCAGCCGAGCACCCGGCGATGCCGCTGCTGGATGCGGCGCAGCCGATCGCACAGCACCGTGCCGAGCCGGGCCGCGCGCGTCGCGAGCCGTTCCTTGCGGATGATCGTGAGATTGGCGATGGCCGCGGCGACGGCGAGCGGAGATGCCGAATGCGTCGAGGTCATCGAGCCCGGCCGGTAGAGGCTCATGATGTCGCGCCGGCCGATGACCGCC
>CALFMR010000311.1 GCA_937880585.1 uncultured Acidobacteriota bacterium | reverse complement strand
AGGTCGCGCGCTATCTCGATGACTACGTTCGGACGTTCGTCGAGAAGGATGTCGCGGCCTCGGCCGGCATTCTGCAGATCGAGGCCTTCGGGCGCGCCCTTCAGCTTCTCGCCGCCCGGACCGGCACGTTGCTGAATGCCACTGACATCGGCCAGGCGGCCGGAGTCAAGGGGCAGACCGTCACGGCATGGCTGGACGTGTTGCAGCAGAACGCGCTGGCGCTGCGCCTCGCGCCGTATCACGCCAATCTCGGGAAGCGTGTCGTGCGCACGCCGAAGATCTATTTTCTCGACGTCGGCCTCGCCGCTCACCTTCAAGGGTGGCGTGCGGCCGGCCCGCTCCTGGCCAGTCCGCACGCCGGACCGCTGTTCGAGACGCTCGTGCTCGGCGAGTTGGTCCGCGCCCGCGATCATCGCGGGCTACCCATCGACATCTACTTCTGGCGGACGAAAGAAGGTGAGGAGATCGACTTTCTCCTCGAGGCGCACTCGTCATCCGGCCCGCGGTGGCTGGCGATCGAGGCCAAGCTCGCCATTCAGAACGTCTCGCCCATCGGCGTGCCTCGCGCGCTGTTGAGGCAACTCCCCGAGGTGCGCGACATCTGGATCGTGACACCCGGTGGGCAAGAGACCAGGCTGTCGCCCACGTCGATTCAACTGCCTATCCAGAAGCTGGCCGAGCGACTGGCGGACGCGCTGCGCTGATGAAACGTGTCCCGCCGGCTCTCTGAGAGCGCAGCGTGTTCCGGGAGTATGATCCCCGCGCTCCCGTGATCCCCTTCCCGCGACCCTCCCGGTCCACGCGCACGCGCCCATGGCGGTGACGCCGGGCACGCGCATCGGACCTTACGAAGTCATCGCGCGCATCGGCGCCGGCGGTATGGGTGAGGTCTACCGCGCCCGCGACACGAAGCTCCACCGCGACGTCGCCCTGAAAGTCCTGCCCGACACCTTCGCGACCGATCCCGATCGGCTCGCGCGCTTCCGCCGCGAGGCGCAACTGCTCGCCGCGCTCAACCATCCGCACATCGCGCAGATCTACGGCTTCGAAGACAGCGGGCGCACGCATGCGCTCGTGATGGAACTGGTCGAAGGGCCGACGCTCGCCGACGCGATCGACAACGAACACGCCTTGCGCGTCGATGACGCGCTGCACGTCGCGCGTCAGATCGCCGATGCGCTCGAGGCCGCGCACGGGCAGGGGATCGTCCATCGCGATCTCAAGCCCGCGAACATCAAGCTGCAGTTCGAGGACGCAACGGCCGCCGACCTGGCGACGTGCCGCGTGAAGGTCCTCGACTTCGGTCTGGCCAAGGCCATGGACGCGCCAGGCGCCGCCGAGAATCCATCGGACTCGCCGACGATGACCTCGCCTGTGCTGACGGGGATGGGCACGATCCTCGGCACGGCGACCTACATGAGTCCCGAACAGGCGCGCGGCCGAGCCGTCGATCGCCGCGCGGACGTGTGGGCGTTCGGCGTCGTGTTCTACGAGATGCTGACCGGCCGCGCGCCGTTCGCGGGCGACGACGTGTCGGATACGTTGGCGAACGTGCTGAAGCGCGATCCGGATTGGAGCGCGCTGCCGGCAGAAGTGCCGCCGGTCATCCGGCAGGTGCTGCGCGCGTGTCTGCAGAAGCGCGTGAAGGACCGGCTCGCCGACGTGCAAGACGTGCGGCTGGCGCTCGACGGCGCGTTCGACACGCCCGCCCCGGCCGTGCCCGCACCGATCGTGTCGGGCCGGCGTCGTTTCGGTTTCGTCGCGGGCGCGGCGATGGGTGTCGTCGCGGCAGCGGCGATGGCCGGCGCGCTCTGGTGGTGGCACAACCGCACGGCGTCGACGTCCGGTTCGGTGATGCGGCTGTCGATCCTGCCGCCGCCGGATCGGCCGCTGGCGATTCCCGGCCGCCCGACGCGGTCGCTGGCGATCTCGCCCGACGGCACGTCGATCGTCTACCTCGCCTCGGTTCCCGACTCGGCGGACGAAGGCGTCCAGCCATCGCAGCTCGAGATCCGATCGCTCGCGTCGAGGACGGTCCATGACCTCGCCGGTACGCAAGGCGCCCGGCAGCCGTTCTTCTCGCCCGATGGGCGGTGGGTTGGCTTCCTTACGACGAGCGGCGAGATCAAGAAGGTCTCGCTGACCGGCGGCAGCCCGATCACCCTGGCCACGCACATCAATGGCAGCGGGTGGAGCTTCGGCGTCTGGCTGCCCGACGACACGATCGTCGTCGGTGATCCCAGTGGCCTGCAACGCGTCTCGGCCCAAGGCGGTGCGCTCTCGACGATAGTCGCGCGCGCGCCGACCGACACGGGCGTGGAGCTGTTCAACTCGGTCGCGCGGACGGCCAATGGCCGCGCGCTCCTGTTCACGCTCCAGATCGGCCACGCGGCGTATGGAGGTACCTATCGCATCGACGCGCTTCGGCTCGACTCGAATACGCGAACGCGGGTCCTCGACAACGCGGCCCACCCGCTCGTGACGCCCGACGGTCGTCATCTGCTGTTCGAGCGTGACGGCACCTTGCTCGTCGCGCCCTTCGATGAGGCGGCGCTCGCAGTGACCGGTCCGGCCGTCCCCATACTCGACGAGATCGGGAGCGACGCGTCCGGGATCAACACGACACCGGAATGGGCGCTCTCGGAGACGGGCACGCTGGCCTACGTCGCGGCGACCGACGAGACCGAGGCGATCGGCCTCGTCGCGCGCGACGGCGTCTTTCAGCCGCTCGCCGTACCACGCGGCGTGTACAGCGTCCCGCGCGTGTCGCCAGACGGCCGCACGGTCGCGTTCACGGCCGTGACGCCGCGGCAGACGGAAATCCGTCTGTTCGACCTCGCGCGCGGCAGCGTGACGAAGCTGCCGGCCGACGGCCCGCAGAGCATGTTGGCCTGGGCGCCAGATGGCCAGTCGGTCGCCGTCACGGCCGAGGCGTCGGGCACGACGGAGATCGCGTCCACGGATCTGACGGGCCGATCGCGAACGCTCGTCTCGGGTGGTTCGGGCGGCGGAGACTTTCTGCGCAACGCGTCGCTGTCACCCGACGGGACCGAGCTCGCCTACACCAGTCAGGTGGGCAGCCAACTCGACATCTGGAAGCTGACGATGGCTCATCCGCCGGCCGTGCCGTACCTCGACAGCGCGGCGGCGGAGCACAGCCCGCAGTTTTCGCCCGACGGACACTGGCTCGCGTACGTCTCGGATGAGTCGGGACGGCCACAGGTCTACGTGCGCCGCTATCCGCAGGGCCCGCGCGTCATGGCGTCGATCACCGGTGGACAAGGTCCGACGTGGCGCCGGGACGGACGCGAGCTCTTCTTCGAGGGCACCGCCAACGAGCTGCCGAAGCTGATGGCGGTCGCCATCACGCCGGCCGGCGACGCGACGCTGCGGCTTGGCGCGCCCGTGCCGCTGTTCGACCTGCGGTCCCCGGACGCCAACGGCGCGGTCGAGGCCTACGCGGCCAGCACCAACGGCGGCGTCGAGTACGACGTGATGCCCGACGGCCGGCACTTCGTGATGCTGCGCCACGCCGAATCGCCCCTCGAGATCGTCGTCGTGCCGCACTGGCTGGACGGCCTCACGTCGACGAGATGAGCGCCCGCGGCCCCAGGCCGCCGGCCGATGACGACTACCGCCGGTCGCGGCCCCGCTCGCGTGCCGGAAGCAGGTGCGGTGCGATGGCCGGCGTCGCCTCGATCGACGGCGGGAAGGTTGGATCGACGCGCAGGTGCGACGCCTGTTCGTAGGCATAACCGAGCGCGAGGATTCGCGCGTCGTCCCACTTCGCCCCGATGAACGAGAGACCGACCGGCAGCCCGCGCACCTGGCCCATCGGCACCGTGAGGTGCGGGTAGCCGGCGATCGCGGCGAGGCTTCCGGCGCCGCCGCCAGAGATCTGGTCGCCGTTGACCGCGTCGATCAGCCACGCGGGCGCCGTCGTCGGGCCGACGAGGGCGATGACCGCGTTCTCGCGCAGCAGGCGATCGATCCCATCCGGTCCGGCGAGCCGTTGGCTGGTCGCGCGGGCCTGACGATAGGCGTCGTCGAGACCGTTGGTCGCCTCGGCCTGCTCGAACAACTCCTGACCGAACAGCGCGAGCTCCTCGCCGGCATGCGCACGGTTGAAGGCGATGAGATCGGCGAGCGTGCGCGTGCGGATCGTGTCGGGCAGCGTCGCCAGATAGGCGTTCATATCGTGTTTGAGCTCGGCCAGGAGCACCGTCATCTCGTTTCGACGGAACTCGGCCGCGCCGTCGAAATGCGTGATCTCCACCAGGGTCGCGCCCTGCGCGCGCAGCACCGCCAGCGCCGCCTCGAACGGGCCGTCGGTGCCGAACCCCGACGCGAAGCGCATCACGCCGATCCGCACCCCGCGTAGCGCGTCGGGCGAGAGCGCGGCGGTGTAATCGACCCGGCGCGCGTCGGCCTCCGCTGTTGCGGGATCGGCCGCGTCGGTGCCGGCGATCGCATTCAGCACGAGCGCCGCATCGCGCACCGTGCGGGTCATCGGACCGGCCGTGTCCTGGCTGTGGCTGATGGGCACGATGTGGGTCCGGCTGACCAGGCCGACGGTCGGCTTGAAGCCGACGATGCCGTTGATCGCGGCGGGACAGGTGATCGACCCGTCGGTCTCGGTGCCGATGGCGGCTCGGACCATGCCGGAGGCAACCGCGACGCCGCTCCCCGCGCTCGAGCCGCAGGGATTGCGATCGAGGGCATAGGGGTTGCGCGTCTGGCCGCCGACCGCGCTCCAGCCCGAGATCGAATGGCTGGATCGCATGTTCGCCCATTCGGACAGGTTGGTCTTGCCCAGAATGACGGCGCCGGCGGCGCGCAGCCGCGCGACCAGCGGCGCGTCGCGATGGGTGACGTTGCCGGCGAGCGCGAGGCTCCCCGCCGTCGTCGGCAGCGGGCCGTCGGTCTCGATGTTGTCCTTGATGAGGATCGGCAGCCCGAAGAGCGGGCCGCGCGCGCGCCGCATCCGGTCGAGCGCGCGAGCCTGGTCCATCGCGGTCGGATCGAGCGCGATCACGGCGTTGACGCGTGGATTGAGCGCCTCGACGCGTTCGATCGCGGCCTGGGTCCGCAACTCGGCGAGCGTGGCGGGATCGCCCTCCTGCGCCATCGCCGCGGCGACCGAACCCAGTGCCACCAATCCTGCTGCCGCGAGAACGACCGCGGGGCGCGACATGATCACCTTTCCCGTCCTGTACGATGGGCGCGGGCTCCGTACTCGTCCGGAGGCCCCACGCGACTGGATCGCTGTTTTCGCGCAACCGACACGCGTCAGGCCACGGTCATCGGCGTCGATCGTGAATCACCCGTTCCAGGAACCCGCGGTCGATCGCATCCTGCGGTCTGACCGTGTTCTTCGTCCGAATGAGGGCTGCTGGACTGGCGACTGGAACTGGCACGTCGCCGATCATGCGCGTCTCGGCGTCAGCGGCGACATCCGCGTACGACAAACCGCAGGCGCGTCCCATCAGATCGACGACGATCTCGTCCGCGACGCGCACGACGACGTGCGTCCGCACGTCGTCATCGTCGACCTCGGCCGCGGCATTGTCCGCGAGCACGCTGAGCGCGCGCTTGACGCGCGCCACGTTCTCTGGCGCGTCGTCGACGAGAAAATCGATGTCCTTCGTGAATCGCGATCCGCCGTGCGCGATGACGGCGAATCCGCCGACGAGCACGTAACGCGCCCCGGCGTCGTTCAGCGCGCGACAGACGCGCTGGGAGGAATCGGGTGGCGACGCACGACGCCGGCAAGACCGCCACGCCGCGGTCACGACCCTGGTATGCGCGTCTCCTCTTGCTGGTGCTGGCGGCGATCGTCGCCGGCGCGCTGGTCGGCCACTTCGCGCCCGACGTCGGTGTCGCCATGAACACCGGTACGGTCGCCGCGCGCGAGGCCGGCAACATG
>CALFMR010000310.1 GCA_937880585.1 uncultured Acidobacteriota bacterium | reverse complement strand
GCGCGGCGCGGTGACGAGGCCCTCGGGGCCGTGGCTGTCGTCGAACATCGGGTAGGCCTCGAGCGTCGGGCCGTTGTCGAGCAGCATCCAGCGCTCGCCCGCCGGCGTGATGTAGACGCCGTGGATGTCGTCGGCGCAGGACTGCACGCTCGGGCGCCCGCACGCGGCGAGCACCACGAGCGGCAGCATCGCGGCCCTCAGAGGCCGCTTTCCTTCAGCGCTTCGGCCTGGGCGTTCGCGCGGAGCGCATCGACGATCTCGTCGATGTTGCCGTCGATGATGCCGGGCAGGTTGTGCTTGGTCAGGCCGATGCGGTGATCGGTGACGCGGTCCTGCGGGAAGTTGTACGTGCGGATCTTCTCGGAGCGATCGCCCGAGCCGACCTGCGACTTGCGCGCGGCGGCCTCGGCCTGCGCCTGCCTCTGCTGCTCGGCCTCGAGGATCTTCGAGCGCAGCATCTTCATCGCCTTCGCGCGGTTCTTGATCTGCGAGCGCTCTTCCTGGCACGCGACGATCACGCCGGTCGGGACGTGCGTGATGCGCACCGCGGAGTCGGTCGTGTTGACGTGCTGGCCGCCGGCGCCGCTCGAACGGTAGGTATCGATCTTGAGGTCGACCTCGTTGATCTTGACGTCGACCTCGTCGGCCTCGGCGAGCACCGCGACCGTGGCGGCGCTGGTGTGGATGCGGCCCTGCGCCTCGGTCGCCGGCACGCGCTGCACGCGATGCACGCCGCTCTCGTATTTGAGCCGCGCAAACGCGCCGCGGCCGGCGATCTCTGCGATGATCTCCTTGTAGCCGCCGGCCGTCCCCTCGCTCGCCGACAGCACGTCGACCTTCCAGCGCTGGCGTTCGGCGTACCGCGTGTACATGCGGAAGAGATCCGACGCGAAAAGCGCGGCTTCGTCGCCGCCCGTCCCCGCGCGGATTTCGAGAACGACGTCGCGGTCGTCGTTGGGATCGCGCGGCACGAGCAGCCCACGCAGGATGATGTCGAGGTCAATGAGCCGCGCCTCGAGCGCGGCGATTTCCTCGGCCGCGAGCTCGCGCAACTCGGGATCGCCGGAGGCTGCGACCTCGCGCGCCTCGGCGAGCTGCCGCTCGACCGCGTCGTACTCGTGGTAGCGATCGACGGTCTCCTGGAGATCGGCGAGCGCCTTCGAATGCGTGCGGTAGGTCGGTGGATCGGCCTGGACGGCCGGGTCACTCACGAGTCGCGTCAGCTCGTCGTAGTGCGCCGCGGTCGCTTTCAACTTGTCGAGCACCTGCGAAGTCATAGCGTTCGTTGGGTCATCACCGCTGATGTCGGTCGTCCTGTCCGGCGCCTCCTGAAACCGGCGGCAGGAACGCGACCTCGTCGTCGTCGTGCACCTCGGCGGTGAGCGGCGCGAAGTCCGCGTTGATCGCGCACGACACGGCGCCCGCGAGCGCGCGGACGTCCGGGTGCGCGGTGACAACCGCTTGCCAGACGTCGGCTGCCCGTGCGCCCGGCGCGAGATCGTACGTCTCCTCGCGGCGTCCCGCCAGATCGCCGAGCCGAGCGAAGAGCTGCACCGTCACGCGCATGCGCAGGCCCGGGCGGCAAGACGCGCACGATCGTCAGCCGGATCGGCGACCGCGCCTTCCACCCACGCGTCGCCGTCCTCGAAGTACTCGTGCTTCCAGATCGGCGCGATCTGTTTGACCCGCTCGATGGTGTATCGGCACGCGCGACACGCCGCGTCACGATGCGCCGCCGCGGCAGCGACGACCACGCTGGTCTCGCCGACCATCAGACGTCCGACGCGATGGTGGACGCCCACGTGCACGTCGTGCCATTCGCGGCGCGCTTCGTCGGCGATGCCCTGGAACACCTTCACGGCGAGCGGCGCGAACGCCTCGTATTCGAGATGACGCACCTGCCGGCCCTGGCTCGTCGCGCGCACGATGCCGATGAACGTCGCCACCGCACCGCAGCCTTCCCCGGCACCGCGCGTGTCGGCCTCGAGCCTGGCGACCAGCGTCTCGACGGACAGCGGCTGCCGCAGGACCGCCAGCGGCTCGACGATCATCCTGTCAGTGTACACGGACCGGTGACTCCGGATGGGCGCGTGGCACGAGCCTATTCTGATGGAACGTCGTCCCGCGGAGCATCCGCGGGCACGCGGCCGAGCGGACCGCGTCCGCCGCCGAGCCCCGGCGCCGCGGCAATCGCGCGAGCCACATACGCCTTGGCGGCGCGGATCGCATCGATGGGGCGCTCGCCACGCGCCAGTCGCGCCGCGATCGCCGACGCGAACGTGCATCCGGTCCCGTGCGTGTGCCGGCCCGGCAGCCGCTCGCCGGCCAGTTCAATCACGTCACGGCCGTCGTCGACAACGTCGATCGGCGCACCATCGAGATGCCCGCCTTTGACGACCACCGTTCGCGCACCAAGCCCGAGGAGCGCGCGCGCCGCGCGGCGTGCGTGCGCCACGGTCCCAATATGAATGCCCGTGAGCGCTTCGGCTTCGGGCACGTTGGCCGTGACGATCTCCGCGGCTGGGAGCAGCGCGTCGCGCAAGACGCCGACGCCGTCCTCGTCGAGCAGAACCGCGCCGCTCGTCGATCGCAGCACGGTGTCGAGCACGACGTGTCGGAGCGCGTGGCGCGCGATCGCCTCGGCGACGACGCGCGCGATGGCGGCCGTGGCGAGCATGCCGATCTTCGTCGCATCCGCGCCGAGGTCGGTGACGACCGCGTCGATCTGCTCACGAACGAGCGACGGAGGCAGCGGCAGGACCGTGCCGACGCCTCGCGTGTTCTGCGCCGTGACGGCCGTCACAACCGACGTGCCATACACGCCGTGCGCGGCGAAGGTGAGAAGGTCGGCCTGGAGGCCCGCGCCGCCGCTCGAGTCGCTGCCCGCAATTGTCAGCGCCGTCTGCATTGACTAGAATCCCGTCGTGACCACTCGCGCCGACGTTCACACGCTCTTTGCCTATTCGGCGGCCGGCCGGTCGCGATCCGTGCTCACGCGCGGCGCGGTCGTTGCGCTCGCCGTGGCCGTGACCGCACTCGCGGCTCAGTTTACGATGCCGCTGCCGTTCACGGCAGTGCCGTTCACCTTCGGCCCGATGGCC
>CALFMR010000309.1 GCA_937880585.1 uncultured Acidobacteriota bacterium | reverse complement strand
CGGAGGAGAACGGCAAGAAGCCGCGGGACATCGTCCTCACGTTCGCGTCCAGCGGAACCGGTGCCCAGTCCGCTCACGACGGTGACGCGACCGCCAGGTGGGACGGACAGCAACTCCTCGTCACGAACTCCATGGGAACGATGACGATCCACCAGACGATCGCCGTGCAGAAGGATCGAATGATCGTCACCAGCCAGATGACCACCGGCACGACCCCGGGCGAGATTTGGCGACAGACCTACGTCCGGCGCTGATGGAGGCGATCGATGGCCAAGCGCACGCGGAACATCGGTCTCGAGATCCTCGAGGGGATTCGTCAGCTCAAACGCGGCGAGCACGGGCGTGTCACTCGCGTCGCCCCGGCCATCTGCCCAGCGCGGCACCGACGATCCCTGTGACAGCACCGATCACCGTGCCGGCTGCGATCTTGAACGGCGTGCCTTTGGCGTAATCCTTTCGTCAAGCGGCCTGAATCGTGCGATCGTCGATGACGATCACGGCATCACGGATGCTCGCCGTTCGGCCCTGTCGGGGGCCTGAACGACAGGAGCCATTGCGAAGGCGCCGCCAGGCGTGTGCGCGGGCGTGAGGCCGCGGACGAAGCGTCGGAGCTGGGGGTGGAACTCGACCTCGTAGCCGAACGCGTTCATCTCGTAGAGCGCGTCGTCCGGCGTCCAGCCGTTGGACAGCACGCGATAAGCGGCGATCATGAGTCCCGTGCGATCCGCTCCGGCCTTGCAGTGGACGAAAACGACGCGTGATTGCCCGGGCGCCGTCATCCGGAGGAACCGCGCCAGGTATTCGACTGGGGGAAGGCCCGACGCGCTCCACGGGAGATGGACGTATTGAAGGCCGAGCGCGTGGGCTTCGTCGGCTTCCGTCTGCGCTCCATCTCCCGGCAGGGTGAAGCTCACGATCGTATCGACGCCGAGCGATCGCAACGCCGCGAGTCCGTCGGCCGTGGGCTGGCCGCCACGATAGAGATGCGCGTTGATGCGCCCGGCGTTCGGCACGCCGGGAATCGTGAGCTTTTCGACGCCACACGCGTACGTCTCGATAAGTTCGGTCGCCGCCACGTAGATGCCGGTGACGACCGCGCCAACCGCGAGGACGCCGACGATCCGTCGCGCGGTCGTGCTCAGTCGCACGATGACGGATCCTGGTTGATCTTGATTTGCTGAATGGCCGAGGCGCGGCGCTTCGGACCGCGATAGGGAACGATCGGCATCCACGCGTCATCCCAACTCGTAATCGCGAGATCGACGCGGTAGTTCGGGAAGGCACAGATCAAGAGCGGACGATTCGGATCCGGACGCCTCTTCGGCGGCTCGCTCGGATGTCGCCACCGCGTCCTGTCGGCGAGCCGCGTTCGCGCCTCGTCGCGCTCGTGTTCGGCCTTCGCGAGCGCATCGCGTAGTCGAGAGATTTCCGCTTCGAGGCTCGCCCGATTCGGACTGCCTGCGTCATGCATTGTCGGAACGCCTCATCCCGAGGCTCGTCCGAGGGGGACGGCTCATGTCCCCAGTCGAACATCCGTTTCTGAAAAAGACCTGAGTGGGTCGTGAGGGAGGACGACGCGAACGGCACATCCGGCGCCGGACGCGCTGGTCATGGAGACGTCGCCTCCATGCTCGTGGGCAATCGCCTGGACGATCGCCAGTCCCAGGCCTGCGCCACCGGTCGTGCGGGAGCGATCTTTCGAGACGCGGTAGAAGCGGTCGAAGACGTACGGCACGTCCTCGGTCGGAATACCAACGCCGGTGTCCGCGACTTCGAGAACGACGGCGGCGTCCCCCGCGGTTGGTTCGACGACGACCTGAACACGTCCGCCCGCGGGCGTGTATTTGATGGCGTTGTCCAGGAGCGCGGCCAGCAGCCGGCGGATGCCGTCGGCGTCACCACGGAAGATGACCGACTCCGGGATCGCGGTGTCCATCTGCAGGCCGGCGCGCGCGGCCACGATGGCAATCTCCGCGCACACGTCGCGCACTTCGTCGGCCAGATCGAAGGCGGCGCTCGCGGCACGGCGTTCCGGGGCGTCGGCCCGCGCCAATTGGAGCAGATCATCGACCATGCGCGTCACGCGTGCGGCCTGGGCCTGGACGACCCGCCACGCCGCCTGGTGGGCCGCGTCGCTGCGCGGCCTCGACGACGTGACGTCGGCGGTCGCGCGGATCACCGCGACTGGCGTCCGCAATTCGTGCGAGGCGTCGGCCGTGAACTGCCGCGACTTGCGCTCTTCGGCCTGCAGGCGGTCGAGCATCGTGTTGAGCGTGACCGATAGTCGTCGCAGTTCGTCATGGCTCGCCGGCACCGGGAGTCTCGCGTCGAGCGTGGACGAGCGGATTCGCTGTGCCGCGTCGATGATGGCGTCGACGGGCCTCAGCGCACGGCGGCTGAGCCAGTACCCGGACACGGCCGCCGCGATCAGAAACAGAGGGCTGGCGATCAAACCCGTGGCGAAGAACCCTTCGGTGACCTC
>CALFMR010000308.1 GCA_937880585.1 uncultured Acidobacteriota bacterium | reverse complement strand
GAACGGCCCGTTGGCCGCCTGCCGCTCGATCTCGACCGTCTCGAGGTATTCGAGCAGGTTGGGCTTGTCGAACCACGGCGTGCGGTGGCTCGGCCCCGTCACGTTGTCGCCCATGAGCGCGCTGATCGGAATCGTGTGCGTCGTGGCCCCATCGAGGAGCGCGGCGAAGTCGTTCGCGATGCGATCGAACGTCGGACGGTCGTAGTCGACGAGGTCCATCTTGTTGACCGCGACCACGAAGTTCGTGATGCCGAGCAGCCGCGCGATGCGCGCGTGTCGACGGGACTGCTCGACCAGGCCGTGCCGCGCGTCGACGAGCAGGATGGCGAGGTCGGCCGTCGATGCGCCGGTCGCCATGTTGCGCGTGTACTGCTCGTGTCCGGGCGTGTCGGCCAGGATGAACTTGCGGCGGCTCGTCGCGAAGTACCGGTACGCGACGTCGATCGTGATGCCCTGTTCGCGCTCGGCGCGCAGGCCGTCGGTGAAGAGCGAGAAGTCGATCGGCCCCGCGTCGCGGTTCTTCGATGCGCGCTCGACCGAGAGGAGCTGATCTTCGTAGACCGACTGCGAGTCGTACAGCAGCCGTCCGATGAGCGTGCTCTTGCCGTCGTCGACGCTGCCGGCCGTGCAGATGCGGAGGAGGCTCGAATCCATTAGAAGTAGCCTTCCCGCTTCTTGATTTCCATCGAGCCGTCCTGGTCGTGATCGATGATGCGAAGCTGTCGCTCCGATTGCCGCACGGCGACGAGCTCTTCGATGATCTTCGGTACGGTGTCGGCCGTCGAGCGGATGGCGCCGGTGCACGGCGAGCAGCCGAGCGACCGCATGCGGCACATCACGCGTTGGGTGTGCTCACCTGGCCGCAGCGGCACGAACGGCTGCTCGGGCACGATGAGCGACTCGCCGCGGACGATGACCTCGCGCTCCTTGGCGAAGTAGAGCGGCACGACGGGAATGTGTTCTTCGTGGATGTACTGCCACACGTCGATTTCGGTCCAGTTCGAGAGCGGAAACACGCGGATGCTCTCGCCCGGCCGCACGCGCGCATTCAACAGGTGCCAGAGCTCGGGACGCTGGCGCTTCGGATCCCACTGGCCCTTCTCGTCGCGCAGCGAGAAGATGCGCTCCTTCGCGCGCGATCGCTCCTCGTCTCGCCGCGCGCCGCCGAATGCCGCGTCGAACTTGCCCTCTTCGAGGCCGTCGAGCAGCGACCGCGTCTTGAGCAGGCCGCAGCAACGCTGCGTGCCGATGGCGAACGGCTGTGTGCCGGCCTTCACCGCCGCCGTGTTCGAGTGGACGATGAGCGTCGCGCCGATCTCCTTCGTGTACCGGTCGCGGAACTCGATCATCTCCTTGAACTTGTAGGTCGTGTCGATGTGCAGCAGCGGAAACGGAATCGGGCCGGGGTAGAACGCCTTCTGCGCGAGGCGGAGCAGCACGGACGAGTCCTTGCCGATCGAATAGAGCATCACGGGCCGTTCGAACTCGGCGACGACCTCGCGCATGATGGCGATGCTCTCGGCTTCGAGGGCGCGCAGGTGATCGAGCACGGGCGCCGGCGTCGCGGACGACGCCTGGCCGGCCGCTGATGGACGGGACTGAGGACGAGCGGTGTTGAGCGTGGGCATGATGATGACGAGCGGATGACGATGGCCGGCCGAGCGTCACGCCACGGCCGGCCGTGCGGTCGGACTCAGGAAACGAACTCCTCCTCGAACGCGGAGCGATCCGCCTTCAGCCGCCACGATCGCAGCTCTTTCGGCTGGCCCTGACGGACGGAGAAGATGATGTAGCTCAAATTCGGCCACGCGTGATCGAGGTCGAACTGCGACGGCTCGGCCGGATGATC
The DNA here is from genome assembly GCA_937880585.1 of uncultured Acidobacteriota bacterium. Lineage (GTDB taxonomy): Bacteria > Acidobacteriota > Vicinamibacteria > Vicinamibacterales > SCN-69-37 > CALFMR01. Next base: position 1,381 of record CALFMR010000308.1, on the reverse strand, counting down.
CGGATGCGAGTGATAGAAACCGATGAGCTGAAGTCCGGTTTCCGTCGCGCGGGCTTCGGCGCGCCGGTATTCTTCCGGACCGACGAGAAACCGCCGGCGCTGCTGCTCTTCGGCGAACGTGTTGTCGAGCGAGAACGCCTCGGTGACATGTCCCGGCGCCGTGCCGAGCAGCGCGCCGCAGCACTCATTCGGATAGACGCGGGCGCCGTGACGCCGAATGCTGGCGAGCGCCGCTTCCGGCAGATGGAGCCGGACCGGTTCGTTCTCGCCTTCGGCGCGTGCGGGCGCTTCGCTCGTGCCCGGATGATCCCAAAGCGGATCGGACAGATACCGATCGCCGCCGTCAGGGAAGATGGCGACGATGATCCCGGATTTCAGATCGGAGGCGAGATCGATCGCCGCGGCGAGCGCCGCGCCGCTCGACGGACCGACGAACAGGCCCTCCTCGCGCGCCAGACGCCGCACGAGCGTGTGCGCGATGTCGGTCGAGATGCGCAGGTCGATGTCGGCGAGCTTCGGATCGTAGATGGCCGGCACGATGGCCGACTCCATGTGCTTGAGGCCCTCGAGCCCGTGCAGCGGCGAGTCCGGCTGCACCGAGACGAGCTTCACGTCCGGCAGGTCCTGGCGGAGCCGGCGTCCCGTGCCGACGAACGTGCCGCTCGTGCCGAGGCCGGCGACGAAATGCGTGATGCGGCCCGCCGTCTGTTCGAGGATTTCGACGCCCGTCGAGTGGAAGTGCGCCTGCCAGTTCGCGTCGTTGCTGTACTGATCCGGATAGAAGTAGCGCTGTGGATCGCGCTGGTAGATGGCGCGCGCCTGACGGATCGCGCCGTCGCTGCCCTCCATCGGATCGGTGAGCACGAGGTCGGCGCCGTACACCTGCAGCAGGCGCTTGCGTTCGGGCGTGACGTTCGACGGCACGCACAGCCGGACGCGATGGCCGCGTGCGGCGCCGATCATGGCGTAGGCGATGCCGGTGTTGCCCGAGGTCGCGTCGAGCAGGATGCGGCCGTGGCCGAACGCGCCGCTCCGTTCGCCAGCGAGCATCATGGCCAGGGCCGCGCGATCCTTGACCGAGCCGCCCGGGTTCTGCATCTCCAGCTTCGCGTAGATCGCGACGCCGGGCTTGGGTTCGAACCGCGGCAGGCGGACCAGGGGCGTGTGGCCGACGAGCTCGGGCAGCGACGGCGTTTCGACCTGGCGCGATTCCTCGATCAATGGCGGCATGCGGCCTCGAAAAACAAAAAAGCCCGGAACCTGGGTTCCGGGCCTGTGTTGGCGCTCGTTGCAGCGACCGGGTAACTTAACTGTTCTTCGTCGCGCACGCCAACGGCAGACCCTCGAGGGGCCGACAACAGAGGCAGGCCGCCGCGCTGCG
>CALFMR010000307.1 GCA_937880585.1 uncultured Acidobacteriota bacterium | reverse complement strand
CCACCGTCGTGCCGTGGCGTTCGACGCGGGCGTCGCCTTCTTTCGTCGTGGCGTACGGATCGGCCTGATGCGTGAGGGCGTTCTCACCGACGGGCGCGTAGACTGGCATCGGATCGAGCTTGTCGGCGCTGATGATCTGCGCGTAGTGCGGCTCGCCCAGGCCGATCGGCAGATCGGTCACGAGCTGCATCCCGGGCACGGTCGTGTCGATGAGCTGCATGTTCTGCGGCAGCAGCGGTCCAACGCTGTTGAACCGATCAATCGACCACTTGTCGAGCGCGACGACGTAGTGCCCCTTGGGATGGGCGGTGTCGCCTTCGGGCGTCGCCAGGTGGCCGATGTTGTAGTGCACCGAGATCTTGTCGACGAGCTTCAGGTCCTTGAGCGACCACCGCGCGACCTTCGACTCGAGAAAGAGCGACGTGTAGCCGTTGCCCTGGTCGTCCCACTGCGTGTGCAGCGGACCGAGTCCCACCTCGACCTGCCCGGCGAGCGCCGTCTTGAAATCGATGATCGGCACGCCGTACGGATCCTTGCCGGCGAAAGCGCCCGCGTCGATCGCCTGCTTGATCTTGGCGAAGTCGTAGACGGTCACGTGGGTGTCGAGCTTGCCGGACACCGCGAGGTGGGTGCCGTCGGGCGTCACGTCGACGCCGTGCGGGCTCTTCGGTTCTGGCACGAAGTACAACACGCCCTCGGCAATCGAGGTCGCGAGCGGAATCACGCGCACGCCCTGAATCGTCGTCGTCTTGCCCGGCTCGGCCGCCACGGTCACGGCCTTGCGCCAATTGATGACGTGCAGGTAGTCCATGTCGTTCTGGGACGCGCCCGATTCGAGCGCCGGCTGCCCGTCGGCGAGACCGCCGTGCGCGCGTTCGGTGTCGAACGAGTTGAGGAACATCCATCCGTCGCTCGGGCCCTTGCCGGCGTCGGCCAGATCCTGCATGTAGGGCGGGAGCTCCATCGCGAACGACTGCGTCGGATCGAGCCGGCCTGTCGCCCGGTCGAACTTCCACAACATGACGGCGCCGCGGTACGTGTCGTTGTAGTCGGAGAGCGGCGCGTAGCGGCCGTCGAGCGGAACGGGATACTGGCCGCCCTCGATGACGTAGTCGGTGTTGGGCGTCACGAACGACCCGCCGTGATCGGTGCCGAAGAGCGGCGCGTGCACGATCTGGGTCGTGACGAAGTCCTTCAGGTCGATGACGGCCACGCGCGCGTTGGCCTTGTCGTTGATGAACAGATACCGGCCGTCGTAGTCGCCGTTCGCCGCGCTGAGGGCCGGGTGATGCGTGTCGCCCCAGGTGAGCGGGTGCCCTTTCGGCGAGCTGTCCACCAGCATCGCGGCGGACTGCTCGTCGAAGCCGTAGCCCTGCCACGGCTCGGGCGTGAACACGCCGATGTACTTCAGGATCCTCATCGATGGAATCCCGATGACGAGGACCTGGCCGCTGTGTCCGCCCGACGCGAACATGACGTAAGGATCGTGGCGTCCGGTGGGCGTGTACGTCTTGAGCGCCGCCGTGACGTCAGCTTCGCTTAGATTGCGCGCTTTCATCAGCGCCTCCACCGACGCGCCGCCGTTCGACCGGCCACTGCACGCCGCGAGCGCCATGACGAGGCCAAGGACCATTACTCTCGCTGCCGACTTCATGACTGCCTCCAGATACCGCTGAACTACGGCTCTTTGCCGAACTCGCGCACCATCGCGCGCAAGGCCGCCACGACTTCGGGCTTGTCGCCGAGATCCGGATTGCCGACCATCGCGGGACTCCGTCCGACGGCAGCGCCGCCGTAGACGATCGCCTTCTCGATCTCGTCGTCGGTGACCGAGGCCTGCCAGACTTTGTCGTGATAGTTGCGCGGCGGCGGATTGAGGCCCGCCGCGCCCGGTCCGTCGCCGTGACCTTGCGGGCCGTGACAGGCGGTGCACCGCGAGGCGAAAATCTGCCGCGCCTCGGCCGCCGCCGCTGGACTCATCGCCGGCGCAGCCGCGGCGGCCGCCGGTGTGCCGGCGGACACGGCAGATCCACTCGCGCTGCTGCCGCACGCCGCCAGCCAGCCGCAACCGGCCAACGCCACCGCCCATGCCACGTGTCTCGTCATCGCCATCGCGTGTCCTCCGCGGTCGAACCATCTGAGAACACGCTACAGAGACGCGCGCACCGCGCCTATGACGGGCGTCATAGGCGGCGGCGCGATCGACTACGATCGGCGCATGATGCGACCGTCGCCGGCCGTGCTGGCCGCGATCCCGCTGTTCCAGCAAGTCCGCTCTGAGGATCGGGATCGCATCGCGGCCGTCGCGGAGGTTCGGGCCTACGCGCACGGCGAACGGATCTTCGATGAAGGTGACGAGTCCGACTTCTTTTACATCGTGGTGTCGGGACGGGTGAAGGTCTTCAAGCACGCGCCAGGCGGCAACGACGTGATCCTCGAGATCTTCGGCCCAGGTGGCCCGCTCGGCGCCGTGGCCGCGTACGAAGCGAAACCGTACCCGGCCTCGGCCGTCGTCTTCGAGCCGGCCGAATGCCTGCTCATCCCGCGCGACACGTTTTTCCAGCTGCTCGAGCGGCATCCCACGCTCGTGCGCGGCCTGCTCGGCAGCCTGTCGCTGCGGCTCGTACAGTTGACGGCGCGGCTCACCGAACTGACGGGCGGCCGCGTCGAGGCCCGGTTCGCGCGATTCTTTCTCAAGCTGGCCGGTGAGATTGGCCGGCGCGACCGGGGCGGCATCTTCATCCCGCTGCCCTTCTCCCGCCAGGAGCTGGCGGATTGGACTGGCACGACGGTCGAGACGTCCATCCGCATCATGAGCCGCTGGAGCAAGGAGGACGTGCTCCGCACCGAGCGGGACGGGTTCGTCCTCGTCGATCGAGAAACGCTCGAAGCCCTGGCTGGAAGCTGATGCGATCTCCGGGCGGGACGGTCACTCCGGCCGCAGCGCTTGCATCGGATCAAGTCGTCGACGCGCAATCCGGGATCGAGCGTGGTCAGATTGCGGAAGCTCGTCACGAAGATGACGGCGCTCATCAACAGCACGAGCGACAGACTCACCTGCGACACGATCAGCAGCCGCTGGAACGAGATCTGACTCAACGCGCGGCCGTCTTGACATCGTTGCTCGATGGGTTTGTCAGGATAGCGCTCGTCACAATGTGAAAGAGACGGTCCCCCCGCGGCGCGAATCCGGGTTGGCCGACGAGCCAGCCGAGCGCCGACATCAGGGC
>CALFMR010000306.1 GCA_937880585.1 uncultured Acidobacteriota bacterium | reverse complement strand
CTTCAGGTACCGGAAGAGGCCGTGCGTCCGGATGCCCTCGAGGTGGTAGTACACCCACACCGTGATCGAGCACCCGAACGTGACGTTGATGTTGCTCGTCGGCGCCATGAAGCCGGGGACGAGACCGAGATAGTTGCCGACGAGGATGTAGCCGCCGAGTGAGCTCACGAGCGGCAGGTACTTGCGTCCCGTCGGCCCGATGTACTCGTCGAGCATGCCCTGCAGCGAAAGGACGAGATCCTCGAGCACGACCTGCCAGCGGCTCGGGTTGTCGACCGACAACCGCGACCGGACGATGAAGCCGAGGACGACGAACGCGATGAAGATGATCGCGCTCATGACCAGGAAATCGGGAATGACATCCTGGCCCGGCGGCGTGGGCTTGAGGTGCAGCGCCAGGCGGGCCGACTCGACGATTGACCCGAACAGCAGGTTGGCCCACTGCACGAGCAAATGCGGCTCGTGAATCTTGTCCATCGATGATCTAGCGACGCCTCCAGACCAGTTCGGCCGTCGCCGCGAGCATCGTTACCGACACACCGCACAACAGCCCAACCGGGGGCAGTCGCAAACGCGCAATCATAACGTACGCCATTCCGGCCAGTAAAGCGTAACGAAGGACGATGAGGAGCGCCCCGCGCGTGCCCAGCCGCGGCGTTGTCGTGCCGCTGTGGAGCCCCGACCCTTCCTCTCTTCGGAGCCCCGACCCTTCAGGGTCGGGGACGTTCGCGCGCGCGACGGCCGCATCAGCCAGCCGCGTGACCGATCGCTTGATCGTCCAGTAGCTCGTGAACGCGAGAATGGCCCCGCCCGCCACGGCTGCCGCCATCGCCGCGCCGCCGCCCGGAATCATCCACGCAAGGACCGCCGCGACGATGGCGATGACGAGCGCCCGGCGCTCGATGCGATCGAGCCAGCCATCGCTCGTCGCGCGGCCCGATCGCGCGCCGCTCACTTCGGCAGACGCGACATGGCGCGGTACACGTTCGTGATGCCCGCCGCCAGTCCCAGCAGGAAGAAGACGATGAAGAAGAGCGGCGACCAGCCGGTCAGCCGGTCCAGCCACAGGCCGAGCGCGACGCCAATCACGATGGCCACGACGAAGGTCAGGCCCACCGTGCCGAGCGTGCCGATCGCCCGCATGGAGCTCGCCCGGGCCGCGGCCGCTTTGCGGGCGCGATCGGGCAGGGGCACGGGCCCCGGCCTGGATTCGTTCTCGCGTTCGGGCTCGTCCATCGCCGCCATCGTACCCCGGTATACTGCGAATGGGACCGTTGTTCATGACCTGGTGCTTCCGCCGCCTCGGCGTGCTGCTCATGATGGCCGCCGCGGTGTGTGCCTGGCCTCACACGATGGACGCGCAAGCGGATGCCGGTGGCCGGCATCTCTTGGTGAGCGTCACGAACGGCGCCGGTGCGCCCGTCGAACATCTGCAGCCCTCTGACCTCACGGTGCGCGAGGACGGCGTCGCGCGCGAAATTCTCAGTGTCTCGCCCGCGCCGCCGCCGACGCACGTCGCGCTCGTCGTCGACAACAGCGCGGCGGCGCTGACGTTCATCACCGATCTGCGCCAGGCGCTCGCGGCGTTCTCGACGACGGTCGCGAAGCTGTCGCCGGCACCGCACGTCCTCGTCGAGACGTCCGGTGAACGGCCGACGCGCGCGCTGGATTTCTCGCCCGCCGGTGCGGCCGTCGATCGCGCGGTGGGCAGCATCTTCCCGAGACCGGGCGCCGGCTCGTACTGGCTCGAGGCGATCGTCGACGTCGCGACGCGCCTTTCGACTGTCGGTGCCGAGCGTCCCGTCATCGTCGCGTTCGTGGTCTCAGCCGGGCCGGAGTTCAGCACGACGTCACACACGGCCGTCGCCGATGCGCTGCGCCGAGCGCACGCGCCGCTCTGGACGGTCGAACTGCAGGATCCCGCGCCGCCGCAGTCGTTCGCGCGGCGTGAACGCGCGATGGTCGTGACCGACGTCGCGTCGGCGTCCGGCGGCGGCACGCAAGCCGTGCTCGCGTCGATCAGCCTGCCGCAGGCATTCGGCAAGGTCGCCACCGCAATCGGCGCGCGCTACGACGTCGTCTATGCGCGGCCGGACGATCTCGTCCCACCGCGAACGGTCACCGTGACCGGCCGTGACTCGTCGTGGCACGTGTCGGTGCCGTCCTGGGCGAATCAATGACGATTGGGCGCGGCGTCGCCATCGTCGCGGCGGGCGTCGTGCTCGCCGCCGCGCCGATCGCCGCACGCCAGGTGTTTCACGGCGGCACGGACACCGTGCTGCTCAGCGTGACGGTGACCGACCCATCCGGCCGGCCCATCTCGGATCTCCGCCAAGCCGACTTCCACGTCTTCGAGGACAACACGCCGCAGGAGATCGCCGTGTTCGCGCGCGATCCGCAGCCAATCGCGCTGTCGATCCTCATCGACTCGAGCGCGAGCATGGACACGAAGATCGGCGTGGCGCGCGAGGCCGCGTCCGGCTTCGTCAAGCGGCTCGGCCCACACGACGTGGCGCAGGTCGTCGCGTTCAACAGCGAGATCGACGTGCGGCAGGGCTTCACCGGTAATGTCGCCGAACTGGATCGCGCGATCGCGTCGATTCGCACGGGCGGCTCGACGTCGCTCTACACGGCGATGTACGTCGCCATCAGCGAGCTGACCGACGTCGGCGAGAGCGCGGGCGATTCCATTCGCCGCCAGGCGATCGTCCTCCTATCGGACGGCGAGCACACGACGAGTCTGCTCCGGTACGAGGACGTGCTCGAGCGGCTGAAGCGGTCGGACGTCACGATCTACGCCATCGGTCTGCGCGACCGGCGGACGACGGACGGCCGGCCGCCACAAGGCGGCGACTTCGGCCTGCGCATGCTGTCGCAGTCGAGCGGCGGCCGCATCTTTTTCGCCGACGACGCGACGGAGCTGCCGGCCATTTACGATCAGATCGCCGACGAGCTCGCGAACCAGTACGTCATCGGCTACGTGTCGAAGAATACGATGCGCGACGGCACGTGGCGGGAGGTCGCCGTCCGCACGGCGCGCGAGGGCGCCACCGCCCGCACGCGCACGGGCTATTTCGCGCCAAAGGGGCCATGAGCATGATGGGGCGAGTCTTTCTGATCGGCGCGGGACCGGGCGACGCGGGCCTCATTACGGCGCGCGGCGTGCGATTGCTCGCCGAAGCGGACGTGGTCGTCTACGACCGGGCGGTCGAGGCGGTGCTCCGCTGGACGCGCCCCGAAGCTGAACGCATTGCCGCGGGCGCGCCGGCCGAACGCGACACGGCGCAGGACGCGCTCTCGATGCTCATCGCCGAGAAGGCGCGCGACGGCCACACGGTCGCGCGGCTCAAGTGGGGCGATCCGTTCGTGTTCGACAGCGGCGCCAAGGAAGCGCTTTTCCTGCACGAGCAGGGCGTGCCGTTCGAGGTCGTGCCCGGCGTGCCTGCGGCCATCGGCTCGTCGGCGTACGCCGGCATTCCGCTCACCTATCCCGACGCCGGCGACGCCGTCGTGCTCCTGCGCGGCCATGAAGAGACGACCGAACGGCTGCCGCAAGTGAACTGGGACGCCGTCGCGCACATCGACGGATCGCTCGCGTGCTTCGCGGGCGGACGACTCGTCCCGGCCATCCTCCGTGAGCTTCTCGATCACGGCCTGCCGCCCGAGACCGGCGCCGCGCTCGTCTCACGCGGCACGATGGCCGGCCAGACGACGGTCGCGGGCACGGTCCAATCACTGTTCGATCGCACGTCGGCGGACGAATCCGCCGATCCCGCGCTGCTCGTCGTCGGCACCGTCGCGCGGTTCCGCGAGCACCTGCGCTGGTTCGACGAGCGCCCCCTCTTCGGCCGCCGCATCGTCGTCACGCGATCGCAGGAGCAGGCGGGCGATCTGGTGGATCTGCTCGAGAGTGCCGGCGCGCAGCCGATTCAGGCGCCGACGTTCCGCGTGCTGCCGCCCGAGGAGCCGGAGCTCCTCGACAAGGCCGCGGCGTCGGTCGATTTGTATCAATGGATCGTCTTCGAGTCTGCCGGCGCGGTGACGCGCTTCCTCGCGGCGATCCGGCGCGGGCCGCGCGATCTGCGTGCGCTCGGCAGCGTGCGGCTGTGCGCGATTGGACCCTCGGCCGCCGATCGGCTCGCGGCCGCGGGACTCGTTGCCGACGTCGTGTCGGCCGAGTTCGGCGGCGATCCGATTGGCGAGATCGTCGCGGCGAGCGGATCGCTCACCGGCCGGCGCGTGCTCCTCGTGCGGCCCGATCACGTCCACAGCAGCGTGCATCGCGATCTCGAGGAACGCGGCGCCGCCGTGACCGATCTCATCGCCTATCGCAGCGCCGTCGCCCCGCCCGACTCGCCGGCGGCGCAGGAGCTCTATCGCCAGTTGCTCGACGGCCAGATCGACGCGGTCACGTTCACGAGCGCCACGGCCGTCCGCCGGTTCGCGGCGCTCATCGGCGAGGAGCAAGCGGCCGACCTACTCAACACGACGGTCGTCGCGGTCATCGGCCCGGTCACGGCCGCGGCTGCCGTCGCGCTCGGCGTCCGCGCGGTCATCGTGCCGGAGAGTTACACCGTCCCGGGCCTCGTCGACGCGCTCGTGAGGCACTTCAACGCCACCGACACGGTCAAGGCATAGTCTCGCGTCCTACCAAGTCACCTTCACGAACGACACGCTCTCACGCGGCAGGCTGAAGACCTCCGTCACACGCCCGTCGGCGCCGATCTCGACCGGCCGATCAGGACGGAGCGGCTCGAGACGGCCCGCACGCTCGAGCGCGGCGTATTGCGCGGGCGTCGGCGACTGCGGTGAGCCCATGCGAACCCAGGCCGCGTAGGCGTTGCTGTGATCGCTGTCGACGCGGTCGTGCGTGACGACGGCCTTCCCAGGCGGCAGACCGTCGATCGTCAACGTCACCTTCGCCGCGGGCGCCGGAACGTCATCGTCGTGATAGTTCCAGACGAGCACGGTCGCCGAGCGAGGTGATCGCGCCGCCAGCGCTGAAATGTCCGGCGAGGTCCGGACGCCGTGGTCGCGGATCTCTTCCACCGAGAGGCCGGCGGAGCTCGACGCCTGCACGCGGGAGCCCTCCATCTGTCCCAGCATCCGGAACGTGTTGAGCACGGGCTCGTCGATGCCGTGCGTGGCCAGATCGCGGAAGCCGTCGAAGTACGGCTGATCCTCGAAGAGAAACGCCCAGGTGACCGCGCCGCGCAGGTTCACGCGACGCAGGTCGGCGAGCTCGTAGGTACGCGCGATCTGCAGCGCCGTGTAGGTCGCGTACAGCGTCCCCTTGCGGTACGCGTTCTGCGGATAGGACGTCGCGCCGCAGGCCGCACAGCCATCGGGATCGGACTCACCGATGACGACCGGCGTATCGGCGTACATCGGGAAGTCCTTGATCACGAGGAAGTGGCGATCGATGCTCCTCAACTGGTTGGCGACGCCCATGCGCACGCGGCCGTCGACGAAGCTCGGGCTGCCCTTCGTGTGAAAGGTGATGAGGTCGAGCGGCGTGCCGATCCGGCCG
>CALFMR010000305.1 GCA_937880585.1 uncultured Acidobacteriota bacterium | reverse complement strand
CACAGCTACAAGGCGGAACAGGCCACGACCAACGCGCTCGGGAAGATCAACTTCTCGAACGACACGAACAACCCGCTCGACGCGCAGTTCGGCTTCGCGAACGCCGCCCTTGGTACCTTCGACTCCTACCAGCAGGCGCCCGCGTACATCGAGGGCAACTGGGTTTACAACAACACCGAGTGGTTCGTGCAAGACAACTGGAAGGTCACCGATCGACTGACGCTCGACTACGGCTTGCGGTTCGTCCACCAGCAGCCGCAGTACGACGAGCTCGGCCAGACGTCGAACTTCCTCCTCGACAAGTGGCAGCCGTCGGCTGCGCCCGCGCTCTACCAGGCCGGGTGCGCAAACGGCAGCTATCCCTGCTCGGGCAGTGCGCGGCAGGCGCTCGACCCTATCACCGGTGAGCTGCTCGGCCCGAACACGGCACTCGCGATCGGGACGATCGTGCCGAACTCGGGCGACGAAGCGAATGGCCTCTTCGTGGCTGGTCAGGGCATCGCGAAGACGACCTACACGTGGCCGGCGGTCGCCGTCGGGCCACGCTTCGGCATGGCCTATGACGTGACCGGCACGCAGCGGCTCGTCCTGCGCGGCGGCGGCGGACTCTTCTTCGATCGGCCGAGCGGCAACTCGGTGTTCCCGCAGGCCTCCAACCCGCCGTTCTCCGGCACCGTGACCGTCCAGTACGGCCAGTTGCAGAGCCTCGGATCGGGTGGCTTGACGACGAAGACACCGCCTGCGCTGAACATCTTCCAGTACGACAGCCCGCTGCCCTCCTCGGCGCAGTGGAATGCCGGTGCGCAGATGGCGCTCCCCTGGAGCACGACGCTCGACGTCTCCTACGTCGGCCAGCACGGCTACAACATCGTGACCGGCGTGAACATCAACGCCGTCGACTTCGGCACGGCGTATCTGGATCAGTACCAGGATCCCACGCTCACGCCGAGCACGACGCCCGGCGCCACGGCGGTCACGACGAACCTGATGCGGCCTTATCAGGGCTACGGGTCGATCTCGAGCAACCAGTCGTTCGGCTGGCGCACGTATCACTCGATCCAGTTCTCCTTCCAGCGCCGCTTCGTCCATGGCCTGTCGTTCGGCTTCAACGACACGATCGGGCTCTACGACCACAGCAGCGTCGCGTTGCGTCTGCAACACAATCCCGACGGCACGTACACGACGCGCGCCGATCAGGGCGAGGCGCAGGATCTGCTCGGCGACAATCACCCGCAGACGCACATCCTGAAGGCCAACTTCGTCTGGCAGCTGCCGACGCTGCAGACCGATCGGTCGGCGTTGCGCGTGGTGAGCTACATCATCAACGACTGGCAGTTGTCGGGCATCTGGACGGCGTCGACGGCCGCGTACTATACCGTCGGGTACTCGTACCAGAGCAACGGTGGGAACGTGAACATCACGGGATCGCCGGACTACGGTGGTCGCGTGCGGCTCGTCGGCGATCCCGGCGTGGGCTGCAGCGACGACATCTACCGGCAGTTCGACGCCTCGGCGTTCGCGGGTCCGCTGCCTGGCAGCGTCGGCCTCGAATCGGGCAACGGCTACCTGCAGGGGTGCGCCTCGAGCGTGCTCGACCTCGCCATTGCCCGGACGATTCGGCTCGGCGGCGGTCGCAGCGCGCAGTTCCGGCTCGACATCTTCAACGCGCCCAACAGCGCCGAGATCACGGGCCGCAACACCACCGTGACGCTCGCCAACCCGAACGCGTCGACAACGGCCGTGAATCTGCCGTACGACGCGAACGGCAACCTCGTGTCATCACGGTCGAAGCCGAGCAACGCCGGCTTCGGCATGGCCAACGCCTGGCAGGATCCGCGCACGATCCAAGCGCAGATCCGGTTCTCGTTCTAAGCGCGTTCCGATCGAACCGCCTCCGCTCACCGTCCGCCTGTGCGGTCGGGTCTCCCGCGTGGAGACCCGGCCGCACGACGAGCGGGTCGCCGCTCAGGTACTGCGATGCGCACCGCACTCTTCACCGTCTCGTTCGCCGGCTTCTGGGGCCAGGACCGGCTGACGCTCGACGAGTCCATCGATCTCGCCGCCGATCTCGGCTACGACGGCGTCGAGATCATGGGCAAACGTCCACATCTGTCGCCGCTCGACTACAGCGTCGACGACTGCCGCCGGCTGCGTGATCGTCTCGAGACGCGCGGCCTCGGTGTCGCGGCCGTCGCGGCCTACACCGACTTCGGGGTGGCGCTCGACGCGGAAGTGCCTCTTGTCGACGTGCAAGTCGCCTACGTCGCCGATCTCGCGGTGCGCGCGGCCGCCCTGGGCGCCGACCTCGTCCGCGTGTTCACGTCGTTCGAGCACACCACGACGACCGTCGCCGCCCTGTGGCAGCGCACGCTCGACGCCATCCGCGCGTGCTGCGATCGCGCCGCGCCGTTGGGCGTACGCATCGGCCTGCAGAATCATCACGACCTCGCGGTCGACACGCGCGCGTACGTGCAGTTCGCCGGCGAAGTCGATCGGCCGAACCTCGCCCTGATGTACGACTGCTGGTCGCCGGCGCTTCGCGGCGAGGACGTTGTCGCCCACGCGCGTGCGCTGGCGCCGCGCGTGGCCATGACGACGGCGGCCGACTACATCGTGCTGCCGCGTTGGCAGTACGTGCCGGCGGCCGTCAACTATGTGCGGCGCGAACCGCCGTCCGTTCGCGCCGTCCCCATGGGTGATGGCGATCTTCCCTACGACGCCTTTTTCGGCGCGCTCCGCGAGGGCGGATTCAACGGCTGGGTGTCCTACGAGATGTGCTCGCCTCTCGTCGGCGGCGGCTCGCGGGACCGGCTGACGACGTGCGCGCGTCGCTTTCTCGACTACATGAGCCGTCACGCATGACCGACGTCAGCAGCGAGCCCATTGGCGCCGCCCCGTCCGCGGCGCCGTTCGACATCCTCATCGTCGGCGGCGGCATGATCACCGCGGATCTGATTCTGCCGTCCGTCTATCACCTGCAACGCACGGGTCGCGTTGGACGGATCCTGATTTCCGCGCGTACGAGCGAGCCGCTTCGCGCACTCCAGTCGCATCAGGAGCTCGCGCGCGCGTTCCCGGGATCGACCTTCGAGGCGCACCCGCCGCTGTCGGCGCCGCCTGACGTGCCGTATCCCGATCGGTATCGCGAGGTCATCGCCTCACTCGCGCCGCGGCAGATGGTCATCGTCGCCGTACCCGATGCGTTGCACTACGCGGTCGTCCGCGAGGCCCTGGCCCACGAGCAGCACGTCCTGTGCGTCAAACCGCTCGTCCTTCGCCACGCCGAGGCGATGGACATCGCGCGGCTCGCCCACGACCGCGGCCTGTTCGTCGGCGTCGAGTACCACAAGCGCTTCGACCGCCGCGCGCTCGTCGCACGCCGCGCGTACCGCGAGGGGCGTTTCGGCGAGTTCATGATGGGCGAAGCGCGGCTGTACGAGCCGTACTATTACCGGCACTCGAACTTTCAGACGTGGTTCACCTGCGAGGCGACCGACCCGTTCACCTATGTCGGATGCCACTACGTGGACCTCGTCTCGTTCATCACGGGCCTGCGTCCGACGAGCGTCTCGGTCGACGGCGTGCGGCGCGCGTTTCCGAATGGTCAGGAGGGGTATCTCTGGTCGAGCGGACGCGTCCGCTACGAGAACGGGGCGATGCTCACCGTGACCGACGGCCTCGGCTATCCAGATGCGGCCGCTGGCATGAACGATCAGGGACTCGTCATGTACTGCGAAGGCGCGGACGCGACGGGCCTCATCGATCATGACGACCATCAACGCGGCGTCCAATACGCGTCGGTGTCGACTGACGGCGTGCGCTACCGGTACGTCAGTCCGGACTTCTTTCAGCTCGTGCCGTGGGAAGGCGCCGGCTATCGGCCGATCGGCTATGGCTACGACTCGATTGCCGCCAACGTCCGCGCCGCCCGGCACGTCGACCACGATCTGGCCGGCCTGACGTCCTCAGCCGCGATGGCGGAGCGGCGTAAACGCCTCGCCGCCATCGACGCCGCGGGCCTGCTCGCCACGCCGGCCAACTCCTCGACGAACGAGCTCGTCATCGAAGCAGCGCGGCGCTCGATCGTCAACGACGGCATTCTCGTGCCGATTGTGTACGACGAGCCCGCGCCTGTCCGCCGTCCGTAACGTCTCTATGGCTACTTACGACCTCACGCCCGTTGCCGTCCCCCGCGTGCGCACGCCGTTCCGGCGGATTCGCACGGCACTGCCCGTCCCCGAATCGCTGCCAATTCTCGAAGAGCTTCGGCGATCCGAGCCGCGCTCGATGGCCGGCCAACCGCCCATCGTCTGGCACAGCGCGAGTGGCTGCACGGTCAGCGACCGCTGGGGCAACCGCTGGATCGACTGGTCGTCGGGCGTGCTCATCACGAACGCCGGACACGGCCGGCCGGAAATCGTCTCTGCACTCGCGGCGTATCTGAAGCGCCCGCTGCTCGCGACGTACGTCTTTCCGCACGAAGACCGCGCGGTGTTGACGCGCATGCTGCGCGAGCTTTCGCCCGATCCCGCGCGTTACCAGGTCTTCCTGCTCAGCACCGGAAGCGAGGCGGTCGAGAACTGCATCAAGCTGGCGAAGACCTACGCGCTCGCGCGCCATGGCCGCCACCACGCCGGCCGACGCGAGCCGCAAGGAAG
>CALFMR010000304.1 GCA_937880585.1 uncultured Acidobacteriota bacterium | reverse complement strand
ATCTGCGCAATGCCGGTGAGCCCGGGACGGATCCGGCAGCGCGCCTCGAAGCCGGGCACGTCTTCCAGCCGCTCTTCGCGGCCGTTGCCCGACACTTCAATCTCGCCGGGCCGGAGCGCGCGCGGACCGACGAAGCTCATGTCGCCGCGGAGGATGTTCCAGAGTTGCGGGAGCTCGTCGAGCGCGGTCGCCCGCAACAGCCGTCCGACACGCGTGACGCGCGGGTCGGCCACGCCGGACTGCAGCGCGCCGACGCCGGACTCCGCGTTCGGGATCATCGAGCGGAACTTGACGACCTGAAAGATCCGGCCCCCCTGCCCCACGCGATCCTGCCCGTAGAAGACGGGCCCGCCATCCTCGGCCTTGACGGCGATCGCGATGACGAGCCAGAGCGGAGACGACGCGAGGAGCCCGGCACCGGAGAGCGTCACATCCATCGCGCGCTTCAGTCCGAGCGACACGCGCGATCGCGACCCAGCGCTCGTGCGGGCGGCGTCCAGCGCCGCCGCGGGCGCACTCGAATCAGCGGCGGACATCGGCCGTCTCCTCGGACGCTCGCGTCCGGCCCCGGGTCCGCGACGCGTACACGCGGCCGAAGGCCTCGGCATACTTCCCGATCTGTACGCGGCGGTCGAAGGCATACGACGCGTTCCGCGCGTTCGCGCCTCGTCGCGCGAGTCCATCCGGATCCGAGCGCAGACGGCGGATCGCGTCGGCGAGAGCCGGCGCCTCGCCTGGCGGAATGACCACGCCGCAGTCGTGTTCGATCGTGAGCGCCGCGACTTCACAGTCGTCTTCGACCGCCGCCACGTACGGCCGGCCTGCCGCGAGGATGCCGTAGAGCTTGCTCGGCACGATGCAGCCGGCCATGCCGCGCTGCAGCGAGACGACGAAGACATCCGCGGCCGCGAACGACGCGGACAAATGTTCGCGCGGCTGGAACGGCAGAAAGACCACGTTGGTCAGCCCGGCTTCGCTCACGCGCCGCTGCAGGTCCGCCTTCTTCACGCCGTCGCCCTGCAGCACGATCCGAATGTCCGGTGAGTCG
Source organism: uncultured Acidobacteriota bacterium (assembly GCA_937880585.1). GTDB lineage: Bacteria > Acidobacteriota > Vicinamibacteria > Vicinamibacterales > SCN-69-37 > CALFMR01. Next base: position 3,609 of record CALFMR010000304.1, on the reverse strand, counting down.
GCCAGGAGTGCCGCGGCGTCGATGAGCGTGTCGAGGTTCTGCGAGAGCCCAAGATTGCCGGAGTGCATGACGACGAACGAGCGGTCGAGTCCGTGCGCGGCGGTGAAGGCGTTCGGCTTCGACTCGGGCACGATCGTGCGCGTGTCGGCCCAGTTGGCGATGACGATCGTCCGGTCGGCGGGCGCGCCTTTGGTCTCAACGAGTCTCCGGCGCATCGTCTCGCCAAGGGCCACCGACAGCGCGGCCCGCCGGACGAGATAGCGATTCACGCGCTGCAGCGCGGCGTTGATCGTGGGGCTGCGAAAACCTTCCAGCAGGACCGCGACCTCTGGAAAGAGATCGTTGAAGATCATGACCAGCGGCGCCCCGACGCGCCATCCCGACAGTCGCGCGGCCAGGCCGATGATGGGCGGATCGGTCAGCGCGACAACGACGTCGGGGCGATCGAGCGTGAGGCCGGCCCGGCACGCCGAGAGGAAATACGTCAGGTAGTTCGCGGCGCGGCCCACGAAACGCCGCTTGGCGAACTGAGTGCCGCGCACGCGAATCACCGAGACGCCATTGCGCTCCTCGCGGACGGTCGTCCGCTCGGCGCGGGCTTCGGCCTCGGCCGGCAGTCCGGCCACGACCGAGACCCGGCAGCCGTGATCACGGACGAGCCCTTCGGCGAGATCGGCGAGCAGCTGCGCGGTCGCGGTTTCGTCGGGCGCGTACGAGCGGTTGAAGAACGCGATGTGCACGGTGCGCTACTTGACGAGGACGTGCCGTCCCATGACGAGCACGTCCATGTGCGTGCGCAGAAAACAGTCGAGCGCCTGATCGGGGCCGAGCACGATGGGCTCGTTCTCGTTGAACGACGTGTTGAGCACCATCGGCACGCCGGTCCGCTCCCCGAACGTGTGAATCAACTCCCAGTACAACGGGTTCGTGTCGCGGCTGACCGTCTGCAGGCGGCCCGACCCGTCGACGTGCGTCACGGCGGGAATGACGTCCCGTTTCTCAGGACGCACCGGATAGACCTGCATCATGAAGCGATCCGGCACCGAGCCGACGAAGTACTCGGCGTGCGCTTCCTCGAGGACCGACGGCGCAAACGGACGGAACTTCTCGCGGAACTTGATCTTGGTGTTGATGATTTCACGCATGTCGGCGCGCCGAGGGTCGGCGAGGATGCTGCGGTTGCCGAGCGCACGCGCGCCCCACTCCATTCGGCCCTGAAACCAGCCGACGACGTCGCCAGCGGCGATGCGATCGGCGACGAACGCGCACAGCGCCTCGCGTCGATCGAAGGCCTGCGCGGTGCAGCCCGCCTTGTCGATGTCCGCGGCACGCGCGGCCAGCGCCGCTCGAATGCTCTCCTCGTCGAACGCCGGTCCCCAGTAGCCGTGATCCATGACGAAACGACGAGGCTGACCGAGCACCTGGTTCCACACCCAGTAGGCCGCGCCCAGCGCCGTGCCGTTATCGGCCGACGCGGGCTGGATATAGACGTCGGTGAACGGCGTGCGCTCGCGGATCTTGCCGTTGGCCACGCTGTTCATCGCACATCCGCCGGCCAGACACAGCCGCGTGAGCCTCGTGCGCGCGTGTAGGGCGTTGAGCACGTGAAAGGCGGCGTCCTCGAAGACGACCTGCAGCGACGCCGCCATTGCCTCGTGCCGGCTCGTGAGCGGGTCGCTCGGATCGCGCGCCGGACCGAGGAGCGCCTCGAGGCGCGGACTGAAGACGCGGCCGAGGACCGGCACGTCGGCCTCCCAGGTCATCGACGCACCACCCGACCAGTGCACGAAGTACGACAAGTCCAGATCGAAGCCGCCACCGGGGCGAAGCCGGATGAGCTGCGCAATCTCGCGGACGAAATCCGGCTGCCCGTACGGCGCGAGGCCCATGACTTTGAACTCGTCGCCGAAGTGCGGGAAGCCGAGATACTGCGTGATCGCGAGATACAGCAGTCCCAGCGAGTGCGGAAAGAACACGCGCGGGCTGACCTCGAGCCGCGGCCCTCGGCCGGTCGCCCACGACGTGCTGACGAAGTCGCCGAAGCCATCGATGGCGCACACGGCCGCCTCGTCGAAGGGCGACACGAAGTAGGTGCTCGCGAGATGCGCGGGATGGTGCTCGACCCAGTGGACCGCGGGCAGCCGGTCCGGTGAGAGCCCCAGCGCCGCGGCGAGCGTCTGCGGCACGTCGCGTACGCGTTGGTGATTGGCCGCGCGATCGCGGACGAGCCGAGCCGCCGGTCGACGTCGAATCGCGTACCACGCCTTGCGCCAGAAATGCGCGCCGGGCCGGCGAGACACGGCGACATGGTCGAGATCGCCCGCGCCGATGCCGCCCATCTCGAGGACGGCGCGGATGGCCTCGGTCGGAAATCCGGCGACGTGCTTGATCCGGCGAAAGCGCTCTTCCTCGACAGCGGCGACGAGCTCGCCGTCGCGAACGAGGACCGCCGAGACGTCCGCATGGTACGCATTGATGCCGAGAATGTTCATGACGTGGCGGAAATCGAGTCCATCAGCGGCGCTTCAGTTCGTCCAAGTTGATGTCGACGAGCAGCCGATACCACCAGGCTTGCAGGAAGTGGAAGACGAAGCCTTCCTTCCCGTCGAGGAAGCCGAGGCGCACGATGTAGCGATAGAAGAAGTACGCCGCCGGGCGCAAGTACGGCGGTAGCCGGCGCCAGACGCCCTTGAGCCGCGCGGTCCGCTCGTCCGGATTGCCCGACCATCGCCCCTCGCCCGTCTCGCCCGCGCGTTCGATTTCTTCGAGGGCCTGCAGCCGGGCGTACCGATTGTGCTTCGCGATCCACTCGCTGATACGCGCCTCGTTCCGGTTGTCCTCGACGAGATCACCGGCGAGCTGCGCCGTCGGGCCGGTGACGCGGAAATGATGGTCGACACGATCGGCGGGATCCACCGCGACCGCGTCGCGACGAAACAGCTTCAAGAGGTACTTCGGGTAATAGCCGCCGTGCTTGATCCAGCGGCCGCGAAAGATCTGCCGCCGGTTCAGGAAGAACCCCACGCGATCGCCTGGGGCCTCGAGCGCGCGCGCGAGGCTGTCGGCGAGCGCTGGCGTCACGCGCTGATCGGCATCGAGCGCGAGCACCCATGGCGTGTTGAGCGCCAACGCGGACAGCGCCCATTGCCACTGCGCGGCGTGCGTCTCGAACGGATGCGTGACGACAACGGCCCCGCGCGCTTCCGCCAGCGCGACCGTATCGTCGGTGCTTCCGGAGTCGACGACGAAGACCTGCGCAGCCCAGGCACGAACGCTGTCGAGGCACGCGGCGATGTTCTCGGCCTCGTTGAACGTCAGGACGACGACCGACACGGTCTCGACGCTCACGAGCGAACCTCGACGGCGTTGTCGGCGATCCAGGCGTCGAGAGCGACGAGCGTCCACGGTCGCGACCACGTCGTCCGGGGATCGCCATCGAGAAAGTCCGCCCAGAGCCGCGAGACGGCCGGCGCGCGCAGGATGCCGCGTCCGGCGAGCCCGTGCGGGCCGAGATGCGCCTCGCAGAAGCCGCGCAATTCGCCGCGCATCCAGTCGGCGAACGGCAGCACGAATCCGCGTTTGCGGCCAAGGGCGATCGGCGGCAGCGGC
>CALFMR010000303.1 GCA_937880585.1 uncultured Acidobacteriota bacterium | reverse complement strand
CGCGCCCATTTAAACTTGAGGCATGCAGACCGGCCGGGCCAGCAGGACAGCTCTTCGCGTTGCCATTCGGCGCGCCGCTCACCAGGTGATGGATGAGCCGCGAGTGCTTGACGACCCGATTGCGGTGCGGCTGATCGGGCCCGAGTATGCGCGCGATATGGAACGCGCCATGCATCCGGTGGCACGCGATTTCAGGCTGTATATGTCGGTGCGCAGCCGCTAAGCCGAGGACCGGCTGGCGCTCGCGAAGCGCTGTGAGGAGGACGTCGCGCGACTGCGCGCGGACGAGCATGGCCGCGAAAAGCGTCCCGACCGCGGCGAAGCCGAGCGTGCCGAACGCGAGTAGCGCCGCGAGCAGCCAGGGCGCGCGGCTGACTGGCGCGTCGAACAGGAGCGCAATCATCGGCAGAAGTACGATCTCGATCGCACCGAGGAGCAACAGGAGGCCCGCGAGCTTGCCGAGATACACCGACGCCCGTTCGACCGGCGCGAGCAGGAGCGCGCGCAGCGTCTCGCCCTGACGTTCGCGCTCGAACGTGCGGCCGAGGGCGAGCGTGCCCGAGAAGGCGATCGTGATCCAGAGGATGCCCGCCGCGGCGTTCTCGACCGCGCGGCCTTCCTGCACGAACGCGAACGAGAAGACGAGCACGCACGCTACCGCGAAGAACAGGGTCGTCGCCGCCAGTTCGCGGCTGCGCGACTCGACGCGGAGGTCCTTGCGCGCGATGAGCCATGCGTCGGCGAGCACGCGAATCACGCGCGCCTCGCTTCCACCGCGCGGCGAAACCGTTCGCGCAGCGTGCCGCCGCCGTCTTCAATCGGCTGCAGGCGGCCGTTCGTCAGACAGACGGCGCGGTCGACCAGGCCATCCGCGGTATCGAAGTCGTGTGTCGCCATCAGCACGATCGCCCCCGTGGTACGCAGCGCACGCAGCCGTTCGACCAGCAGCGACGTCGACTCGTCGTCGAGGCCCGTGAAGGGCTCGTCGAGCAGGACCAGCCGCGGATCGTGGATGAGCGCGCGCTCCAGTGCCAGCCGCTGCCGCATGCCGCGCGAGAATCCCATCACGCGGTCGCCACCGCGCGTCTCGAGCCGTGCGTGCTGGAGCGCGGCGTCAACACGGTGGGCGAGATCGGCGACGCGATGCAGCCGTCCGAAGAACTCGAGGTTCTCGCGCGCGGTCAGATCGCCGTACAGAAAAAGATCGTGGCCGAGCATGCCGATGCGCGCCCGCAGCGTGTCGCCCCACTCGCGCGCTGGCCGGCCGCCGTAGCTCACCACGCCAGAAGCCGGACGCACGATGGTCGCGATGACGCCGAGCAGCGTCGACTTCCCGGATCCATTCGGCCCGAGCAGGCCGACGATTTCCCCGGCGTGGAAGCTGGTCGTGATCTCGAAGAGCGCGCGGCGACGGCCGTAGTGTCGCGACACGCCGCGGACGTCGACGCGGTCGAAGTCGTGCGCGGCCGTGGCAGCGGGATCCGAGGCTGGCGCGGGCAACGGTCCGATCAGGCCGCCCGCCGGCGCGAGGCGGGGCCGAAGGCGGTCCACAGCCCGATGACCATGACGACGCTGGCCGCCGCGAGGGCCGTGTAGCGCGGCCACTGATGGTGATACGGCAAGCCCGTGATGTCGATCGTCATCATCTGGCCGGCCGCAATCCCGGGTCCCGTGCCGACGATGACCTGCTCGCCTTGCTGGGTCATCGTCTGCTTGTTCGTGATTTGCGACGACTGGATGTCGAGTCCGTCCGTCTTCAGGGCGAACATCGAGACCTGCGGCAGCGCGACCGGCCACCGCTGCTGGAGGTGCGCGACCGGGCCGCTGTATGGCAGGCCGAAGCCGACGTTGACGTTCGTCGTGCCCGGCGGAAACGGCCCCGTGACGATGACATGGGTGCCGCTGACGCGCGCATTGGATGACGACTGCTCGAGCATCGCCGCGCCGAGCGCCTCGGCCGGCAGATCGATCGTGAGCGGGCCGCCGATGTCGACCGGCGTGCGCGCGGTGTTCACGACCTGGATGACGTAGTAGATCGTCAACTGATCGGACGAGAACTCCGCGACGATGCGCGAGTCCGGGCCGAGCGCGACGGCGCCGCGGACGGCCGGGCCGGCAGCCAGTTGTTGATCCTCTTGCGCCTGCGCCGTGCTCGCGGCATCGGTCGCGGCCAGCACGACCCGGAAGCCGCCGGCGCCGATGGTCATCGGCTGCGACTGGAGCCGCTCGCCGTCGACGACGGCGGCCGCGGTCACGTGCGTGCCGGGCGCGAGGCCGTCGATCTCGGCTCGGCCGTTCGCGTCCGTCTTCACGACACGCGACTGCCCGTCGACATCGAAGGTGACGTCGACGCCCGTGAGGTTGTTCGCGAAGCTGCCGCGGATGACGCGGACGGTGATCGTTCCAGCCGGGACGTCACTCGCTGGCAGCGGCACGCCGGAAATTTGTTTCGGATCCGGCATGGCGACCTGGGCGACGGCCGGCACGGCCATCGCGAGCA
>CALFMR010000302.1 GCA_937880585.1 uncultured Acidobacteriota bacterium | reverse complement strand
CAGGTGAACGATCCGCCGACGCCCATCGGCACGGTGCGCGCCGACCTGCCGCCATGGGTCGAACAAGTCGTCGTCCGTGCGCTCGCGAAGAGTCCGGAAGAACGGTTCCAGTCGGCGATCGAATTCCACGAGGCGTTCGCACGGTGCCTCGCCGGTTTGCCGATGGCGACGATGTACAACTCGTCGGCGCCGACCGAGTTGATGGTCACGCCGTCGCGCGCGATGCCGACCGGCACGCTGCGGACGGGTACGCCGCCGCCGTTGGCAGCGCCGATGTCGGCCACGCCCGTTTCCGGCGCGATGCCGCTCGACGGCGCGCCGACCGTGGCGAGCGGTCTCACGCCCGTGAATCTCGAGGCCGCGAGCGCGGCATCGGGTGCCGTGCCGGCGGCGACCGGCACGGGCGTGACGTCGCCGCCGGTGCCGGTCGCGCCGGCTTCGCCGGTCCCGCCCCCTGCGGCGCCGCACGCGGCTCCAGTCCGCGCGGCCGCGTCGGCCGGCGCCGCGAAAAAGAAGAACAACGGCACGCTCGTGATTGCCGCGGCGCTCGCCGGCCTCATTGTCATTCTCGCGATTGCGGGTGGCTTGTGGCTGCGATCGCGCCGCGCCGCCCAGGCCGCGGCTGCCGCCGCGGCCGAGGCGGCGACGAGCACGGGCACGCCCGCCGCGGGCGCGCCCGTGCCGGACGTGTCCATCCCCGAACCGCAGCCGCGGCCGGGCACGCCGGCCGCGGCTGCCACAACCGCGGCGCCGGCGCCGGTGGCGCCCGCGTCTTCGTCGTCCGCGTCGACGGCCGCACCGGCCGCCGGGACGGCGGCCGATGCGACTGCTGCGCGCGAGACGCCGGCGGCAGGAACGCGTGCGGGTGGACCGGCTGCGTCGGCGGGCACGGCCGCCGCGGCGGGCCGCGGTGCCGCGCCCGCCGACGACGCGCCGCAGATCGTCGCCGACGCGAAGCTTCTGCACATCACCGGCAGCAAGAGCGACGACGAAGACGCGCTCATCAACTTCGCGAGCGGTCAGATCTCATTCGTCAGCAAGAAGACCGGAACCGCGCTCGGCGCCGTTCCGTACAAGGCGCTCGTTCACGCGACGTACATTCACGCGCGCGATCCGCGATGGGACGCGTCGCTGCCGGGTCCGCCCAAGGACCTCGACGTCGGTGGCATTCTGCGCACGCCGAAGGACTGGCTCGTGCTGCAGACCGCCTCGTCGTATCACGTGCTGCGGCTCGACAGCTCTAACTGGCAGCGCGCGCTCGAGCTCGTCGAGCAGCGCACCGGTGTGCGCGTCGACCGCCAGAAGTCCAACGACAACTGAATCGCCGGCCGCTCCGCGGGCACGCGCCCACTGACGCATCCGTGTTCAGGGTCGGCTCCCGTGCTGGCCTGGACTGTCGAACCGCGCAGCGCTGGTCGCCAACGCGTGGTCGCGGGAATGGCCGGATGCCTCGTCGAGGTGCAAAAAGGTCTCGACGGGACGCACGTTCAACCCGTTCCCCCCGAAAATCGGCCTGAATTTGCAGGTCATGCAACGCGCCCGCGCGGAGGCGCCCTTGGCATAGCTCTTGATGTTCCCTGGGCATCGGGATGGCAGGGAGCCAGGGCATGTATCCGGCGCGCATTCTTCTCGTCGACAACTATCGTGACGCGCTCGTCACGTGGGCGTTCTTTCTGCGCACGCGCGGCTACGAGGTCATCACGGCGAGCGACGGCATCGCGGCGACGCAGATCGCCATGGACATGCAGCCCGATCTCATCGTCATGGATCTGGAACTGCCCGGGTTGTCGGGCTGTGACGCCGCGCGCCGCATCCGCGCCGCGCTCGCGCCCGCGCACGTGCCGATCATCGCGACGACGAGCAACACGCATCCGGCGCACCTCGACGAGGCGCACGCGGTCGGGTTCTTCCGGTTGATGGTCAAGCCGTGCGATCCGCCGCGATTCCTGCGCGAAATCGATCGCGCACTCTCAGCCAGCGTGACATTGGCCGGCCGGCGTCCGGCAGCGGTCGCCGCCGCGGCAGCGAGCCACGCCGATTGAGGAAGGGAGCGAACTGACATGCTGATGACGATCTTCGTCCTGCTGCTCGTGCTGTGGTTCCTTGGCGTCGTGAGCTCGTACACGCTCGGGGGCTTCATCCACATCCTGTTGCTGCTGGCGATCGCGGTCGTGCTGATTCGCATCATCCAGGGACGCAATCCCGTCTAGGGCCGCGATCGGCAGTCCTTCGCCGATGCGCATCGCGGTAAACTGGCGGACGCCGGTTTGCCGCGGTGTGCCCCGCCCACCGACCGGCACGGACATCAATCCATGCTGCCGATCATCGATTTCATCCACACCAACCGCGATCGTTACGTTCAGGAGCTCGGCACCTATCTCGCGATTCCATCCGTCAGCGCGCTGCCAGAGCACCGCGACGACACGCGCCGCTGTGCGGACTGGACCGCCGACGAGATGCGCCGCATCGGGCTCGAGGACGTGCAGGTCATCGAGTCCGGTGGCCATCCGCTCGTCTTCGGTCAGTGGCTGCACGCCGAGGGCGCGCCGACCGTGCTCATCTACGGCCACTACGACGTCCAGCCCGCCGATCCGATCGAGTTGTGGGAGTCGCCGCCGTTCGAGGCGACCGTGCGCGACGGCGAGATCTACGCGCGCGGGGCCGCCGACGACAAGGGCCAGGTGTTCATGCACCTCAAGGCCATCGAGGCGCACCTGCGCGCCGGCGGGCGGCTGCCGGTCAATGTGAAGCTGCTCATCGAGGGCGAGGAGGAAGTCGGCTCGGTGAACCTCGACGACTTCGTCCGCACGCACACCGATCTGCTCGCGGCCGACGTCGTCGTCGTTTCAGACTCGGCGATGTTCGATCGCGGCGTGCCGTCGATCTGCTACGCGCTGCGCGGCCTCATCTACTACCAGATCGATCTGCGCGGTACGTCGAGCGATCTCCACTCGGGCGTATTCGGCGGCGCCGTTGCCAATCCCGCGAACGTGCTCGCGCAGATCCTCGCGCAGATGAAGGATCGCAGCGGCCACGTGAAGATTCCCGGTTTCTATGACGACGTCCGCCCACTCGCCGACGACGAGCGGGCCGCGTGGAAGACGCTGCCGTTCAACGAGAAGAAGTACCGCAAGGACATCGGCGCGCCGAAGCTGGCGGGCGAGTCCGGCTACAGCGTCCTCGAGCGCGTGTGGGCGCGGCCGACGTTCGACGTGAACGGCATCCTCAGCGGCTTCACCGGTGACGGCGCGAAAACGGTTATTCCCGCCGTGGCTATGGCGAAGGTCAGCATGCGCCTCGTGCCGAATCAGGATCCGGATCGGATTGCCGCCGCGTTCGAAGCCTACGTCCGCAAGGTGTGCCCGAAGACCGTCGAGTTGACGCTCACGCGCATGCACGGCGGCCGGCCGTGGATCACGGAGTACAACCACCCGTTCGTCGCGGCGGCCGGACGCGCGATCGAGCAGGGCTTTGGCCGTCAGCCCGTCTTCTGCCGCGAGGGCGGGTCCATCCCCGTCGTTTCGACGCTCACTGAAGAACTGCACGCGCCGGCCGTCCTCTTCGGCGTCGGCCTCCCGGACGAAAACGCCCACGCCCCGAACGAGCACCTCGACCTCGGCAACTTCCACAACGGCATCGTCGCCTCGGCCGTGTTCTATGACGAGGTGGCGAAGGTGGGGAAGTGAAGTTGACGAGTGCTTTTCACACGCTGAACCCTCTCACCTCGTGCGGCTGGTACGGCGCATCGAGGGCGGCGAGCTCTTCTGACGTCAGCGTGATCGTCAGCGCGCGCAACGCGGCTTCGAGGTGCGGCAGCTTCGTCGCGCCGACGATCGGGGCGACGACGCCTGGGCGGGAGAGGACCCAGGCGAGGCCGATTTCCGCCATGCTCACGCCACGTGCCGCGGCTACCTTCTCCAGCGCATCGACGACGGCCCAGTCCGACGGGTGGTCGTAGAGGCTCGGCGACAGGTTGTCGCTCGCCGCGCGGGCCGTGTTGCCGCCGCGCGCGCTGCGGTCGGCGGGCGTCGGCCGCGTCAGCAGACCTCGCGCGAGCGGGCTCCACGGGATGAGCCCGATGCCTTCGTGCAGGCACAGCGGGATCATCTCGCGTTCTTCTTCGCGGTACAGCAGGTTGTAGTGGTTCTGCATCGAGATGAACCGCGCCCAGCCGTGCCGCTCCGACGTCGAGAGCGCCTGCGCCATCCGCCACGCCGATCCTGAGCTCGCGCCGATGTAGCGCACCTTGCCCGACCGGACCAGGTCGTTCAACGCCTCGAGCGTCTCCTCGATCGACACGTCGGGATCGAACCGGTGAATCTGGTACAGGTCGATGGCGTCGACGTCGAGTCGCCGCAGGCTCGCCTCGCACGCCTGGACGATGTGCTTGCGCGAAAGACCGGACATGTTGGGGCCGGGTCCCATCGCAAAGTTCACCTTCGTCGCGATGACCGTTTCGTCGCGCCGCGTGAACTCCTTCAACGCGAGGCCGGTGATCTCCTCGCTCCGACCATCGGAGTACATGTCCGCCGTGTCGAAGAAGTTGATGCCGGCGTCGACCGCGCGCCGGTAGAAGGGCAGCGACGCCGCTTCGTCGAGTACCCACGCCCGCCACGACTGGTCGCCGTAGCTCATGCAGCCAAAGGCCAGACGTGACACCCGCAGGCCGCTTCGGCCGAGTTGTACGTAGTCCATGACGGCGCACGGTACCACGGACGCGCGATCGGGCGAAGCCGCGTCTGCACGGATCGGCGTCGTCACGCGCGCAGCGCTTACAAAGCCGAACGCGATCGCACAGATTCGAAATGACCGATGCATTTTGCGGCAGCGCGCGCGACGCGCCGCCGATGTCTCCTCGAGATCGAACGAATCGCGCCCGGATTCGCGTGTTTTCGACGTGCGTTTACGGCGGACTCCGGATGTCGTGGTACAGAACCTGCACCCCTCGACCTCGCCATGTCGAAGCGGGGGGCCTGGGAGGGGGTTCGAGCGCGTCTCGCCCGCGAACAGACCATCCTCGTTGCCGTCGTCGTTCTGTCGTTCGTCACCGGCAAGCTCGGCCTCACGCTCGCCTACGGCCACGCCGCCGTCACGCTCGTCTGGCCGCCGGCCGGCATCGCGCTCGGCGCCTTCGTCATCCTCGGCTATCGCATCTGGCCGTTCATCCTCTGCGCCGCGCTCGCCGTCTACGCGTCGACGATCGGTCCCTTGCCGGCGGCCCTCATGCTCGCGGGCACGGGGACGGTCGAGGCGATGCTCGCCGCCTACCTCGTCAACCGCTACGCCGGCGGCCGGCACGCGCTCCAGAATCCCCGCAACAGTTTGCGTTTCGCCGGCGTCGTGCTGCTCGCGTGCGCGGCCATCGGATCGACGCTCGGGACTTTGAGTCTGGTCTTGAACGGGCTCGCGTCGTGGATGCAGTACGGCGCGCTCTGGTGGGAGCTGTGGCTCGGCAGCGTCACCAGCATGGTCGTCGTCGCGCCGCCGGTGATTCTCTTCAGCCAAGGATCGAGCCTCCGCTGGCGCACGGCCCAGTTCGTCGAGGGCGCCGCCGCGCTGCTCGCGGTGGTCGTGGTCGGTGTGCTCGTGTTCTGCCAGGTGCCGGTCGAGTTCCGCACCTTCCCGGGCGAGCTCCTGTGCATGCCCGTCCTCTTGTGGGTGACCTTCCGGCTGGGCCGCCGCGCGGCGGCCGTGTCGCTGCTCGCGCTCGGCGCGCTCGCCATCTTCGGCACGGCAACCGGCTACGGACCGTTCGTCCGCGCGACGCCGCTCGTCTCGCTCGTCGTCGTGCAACTCTTCATGGCCACGACCGCGGTCATGACGCTGTCGCTCGCGGCGCTCGCCTCGGAGTATTCCGTCGCCGAAGGACAGTTGCGCGAACTGGTCGTCACCGATCCGCTCACGGGCCTGCCGAACTATCGCCGCCTGCTCGACGTGCTGAGCATGGAGATCGCGCGCGCCGATCGGCACGACCAGCCGTTCGCCGTTGTCTTCTTCGACATGGACGGCCTCAAGCGCATCAACGACGACCACGGCCACCTCATCGGGAGCCGGGCCGTCTGCCGTTTCGCCGAGACGCTCCGCGCCGCATGCCGCACGACGGACACGGCCGCGCGCTATGGCGGTGACGAGTTCGTCGCGGTCCTCTCCGAGACGGATCAGGACGGTGCCTACATGGTCGTCCGTCGCATCGTCGAACGGCTCGCGGAGGACAAGGATCAGCCGACGCTCTCGGTCAGCGCCGGCGTGGCCGTCTATCCGCGCGACGGCGGAACGCCGACGACGCTCTTGAGCGCGGCGGATCGGGCGCTGTACGCCGTCAAGGCGGACAAGGCCAACGCGCGCCGACGCAACGTCGTCGGCCTGCGCGAATGGACGAGCGGTCGATGACGATCCGTCTCGCGCGTAATCCCGCGGTCCTGGCCATCATCTTCGGCGTGTATTTCGCGCTGGGGAAGCTGGGGCTCGCCGCGGCCGGGTTCAACGGCGCGGCGACGGCGGTCTGGCCGCCGAGCGGGTTCGCGCTGGCGGCGATGGTGCTCATCAGCCCGGGGATCTGGCCGGCCATTCTGGCGGCCGCGTTTCTCGTCTCACTTGCCGCGCTCGGTCATCCGGGTCCCGCCGCCGCGATTGCCGTCGGCAACACGATCGAAGCCATCGTCGGCGCCGCGCTCATCGAGCGGTTCGCGGGCGGTCACACCGTTTTCAACAGCGCCCGGACGATCTTTCGTTTCGTCGCGATTTCGGCGCTGTGCAGCACGCCGATCAGCGCCACGTTCGGCGCGGCCGGCATGAGCTTGGCCGGCGCCGCCCCGTGGCCCGACGCGCCCTACCTGTGGATGACGGCGTGGCTCGCCAATCTCACCGGCATCCTCGTCGTCGCGCCGTGCGTGCTGTTGTGGGCGACGTCGAAGTTCAAGCCGGAGCGCTGGCTGGCGCCGCTCGAAGGCAGCGTGCTCTTCGCGCTGCTCGTCGGATTGGGGATGGTCGTCTTCGGCGGACACTTTCCCTCCGACGTCCAGAACTATCCACTCGAGTTCCTGTTCGTGCCGTTCCTGCTCTGGACGTCGTTCCGCTTCGGACGACGTGAGACGGCGACGGCCGTGGTCGTGATTTCAGGCGTCGCCGTGTGGGGCACGCTGCACGGCTTCGGTCCGTTCGTGCGCGATACGCAGAACGAGGCGCTCGTCCTCGTCCAGGCGTACACGAGCGTGATGGCCGTCACGGGCGCGGTGCTCGCGGCGGCCGTGTCCGAGCACAAGCACGCCCAGCGGCAGTTGCGCGAGCTCGCGACGACCGATCCGCTGACCGGCCTCGTGAACTACCGGCGGCTGCTCGAAGTGCTGCGCGCCGAGATCGCGCGGTCGCAGCGGACGAAGCGGCCGTTCGCCGTGCTCTTCGTCGACATGAACGGCCTCAAGCGCATCAACGACAAGCACGGTCACCTCGTCGGCAGCCGCGCGCTTTGCCGCATCGCCGACACGCTCCGCCGATCGTGCCGCAACACGGACACGCCGGCGCGCTACGGCGGAGACGAGTTCGCCATCGTGCTGCCCGAGACGGGCGACGAGGGTGGGCGGCTGGTCCTCCGGCGTGTGTGCGATCGGCTCGCGGCCGACAACGACAAGCCCGCGGTGTCGGTGACGGGCGGCGTCGCCGTGTATCCGAGAGATGGCGAGTCGCCGACCTTGCTCCTGCGCGCGGCCGACCAGGTGCTTTACCGCGCCAAGTCGGAGTTGGCGGCGCGCCGTGCGGCCGTCAAGCCCGAGACGCTGAAGACCGGCACGCTGTTCTGAGCCGTTCCGGCTACCATAGGCGGCATGGCCGATCCTCTTGTCCTTGCCCGCACCGCAGACGGGCGCGACCTCGCTCTGCTTCCCGCACTCGCCAATCGACACGGTCTCGTCACCGGCGCTACCGGCACGGGCAAGACGGTCACGCTCCAGGTCCTCGCCGAGCGGTTCTCCGCCATCGGCGTGCCGAGCGTCCTGGCCGACGTGAAGGGCGATCTCGCGGGGCTGGCCGAGGCGGGATCCGCCACACCGAAGCTCACGCGCCGGCTCGAGTCGTTGAAGCTGCCGGCGCCGGCCTGGACGGCAAGTCCCGTCACGTTCTGGGACGTGTTCGGCCGCAGCGGCCATCCGATCCGCGCCACGATTTCGGACATGGGCCCGCTCGTGCTCGGCCGCCTGCTCGGGTTGAACGAGACGCAGGACGGCGTGCTCGCGATCGTCTTCAAGATCGCCGACGACAACGGCCTGCTGCTGCTCGATCTGCGCGACCTGCGGGCGATGCTCCAGTACGTCGGCGACAACGCGCGTCAGTTCACGACGGGTTACGGCAACATCTCGAGCGCGTCGATCGGCACCATCCAACGCGCGCTGCTCGCCGTCGATCAGCAGGGCGGCAGCCAGTTCTTCGGCGAGCCGATGCTCGACATCCACGACTTCATCCGCACCGACGCGAACGGCCATGGCATGGTCAACGTCATCGCCGCCGATGCGTTGATGCAGGCGCCGAAGGTCTACGCGAGCTTCCTCCTGTGGATGCTGTCGGAGCTCTTCGAGCAGTTGCCTGAAGTCGGCGATCCCGAACAGCCGAAGCTCGTGTTCTTCTTCGACGAGGCGCACCTGCTGTTCGAGGACGCCCCGAGCGCGCTCGTCGACAAGATCGAACAAGTCGTCCGGCTCATCCGATCGAAGGGCGTCGGCGTCTACTTCGTCACGCAGAATCCGCTCGACGTGCCCGAGAAGGTGCTCGCCCAGCTTGGCAACCGCGTGCAGCACGCGCTGCGCGCCTTCACGCCGCGCGACCAGCGCGCCGTGCGAGCCGCGGCCGAGACGCTGCGTGCGAATCCCGCGCTCGATACGACGAAGACGATCACCGAACTGGCCGTCGGCGAAGCGCTCGTCTCGTGTCTCGACGCCAAGGGCACGCCCGGCGTCGTCGAGCGTGCGTGGATCCTGCCGCCCGCGTCGCGGATCGGCACGATCACCGACGCCGAGCGGCGCGCGGTGATCGACGGCTCGTCGCTCAAGGGCCGGTACGATCAGGCCGTCGATCGCGAGTCGGCCTACGAGACGTTGACCGCCAGGACGACGGCTCGGACGCAGGCGCCGGGAGCGGCGGATCAGGGCGCGCGGCCGAACGCCGGGCCCGCGGCGCCCGCGGCAGCAGCTGGCGGCGCGCTCGGCGAGCTCGTGTTCGGCACGACCGGTCCGCGCGGCGGCCATCATCCCGGCCTGCTCGAGTCGGCATTGAAGAGCACGGCGCGCAGCATCGGCTCCGGCTTTGGCCGGCAGATCGTTCGCGGCGTGCTCGGATCGCTCTTCGGCGGCCGCCGATAGACGTTCATCAACCGCGCGCTCTCGGAAGGGACGGTCACGCCGTGCCATGAAGATCGTGTCTCGCGCTTTCGCCGTCGTGCTCGTCGGCGTCGCGGGCGCGCTCGCCGGCCGGGCCGCGCGCGCGCAAGATGCCCCCGTCGTGTCGCCGACGCCGCTTCGGTTCACGGTCGATTCCGACGGACATCCGATGGCCGTCTGGGCGCGGCGGCCCGCCCAGCCCGTTGGCTCGGTGCTACTCGTGCACGGTCGCACGTGGAGCAGCCTGCCGGACTTCGATCTCCAGGTGCCCGGTCTGCGCCGGTCGGTCATGGTTTCGCTCGCCGCGCGCGGGCTCGCGGCCTATGCCGTCGATCTGCGTGGGTACGGCGCGACGCCGCGCGATGGCACGGGGTGGCTCACACCCGATCGCGCCGCCTCCGACGTGCTGAATGTGCTCGATTGGATCGCGGCGCAGGCGCCGTCGCTGCCCCCGCCCGCGCTCGTCGGCTGGTCGCGCGGCGCCGCCATCGCCATGCTCGCCGCCGAGGCCGCGCCGTCGAAGATCTCCTCGCTCGTGCTCTTCGGCTTTGCCTACGATCCGGCGGCGCGATTCGTCGACGAAGCCGCGCCGGCGCGTCCGCCCATGATTCGCAACACCGCCGACGACACGCGAAGCGATTTCATCTCGCCCAAGGTCACGCCCCCCGCCGTCGTGCGCGCGTTCACGACACAAGCGCTGCGATCCGATCCCATCGCTGCCGACGTCAAAGGCGACGCCGAACTGAACGCTATCGTCCCTTCGACGATGCTCACGCCGACGCTCGTGCTCTTCGGCGAGCGCGATCCGGGCGTACGCCCCGAAGATGCGGCGCGGCTGTTCGCGCGTCTCGGCACGTCCGACAAGCAACTGGTCGTCCTGCCCGGCGCCGACCACGCCGCGCAGCTCGAAGACACGCACGACGCCTGGATCGCAACGGTCGCCGCGTTCATCAAGAGACATGTGGCGGGCGCGAAATGACAAGACGGCGCCAGGCGCCACGAACCCGAAACCACGTTCGACGTTGAGCAGAAATCGCTTCTGGCTTCGGCCGTCGCGCTTCAAACTTGATCCATGTCTTCTCCCCGGATTCACGCGCCTGACCTCGACGCCGCTGTCGACTGGCTGAACGTGCCGGCGCCGTTGTCGCTCGCGGCGCTTCGCGGCAAGGTGGTGCTGCTCGACTTCTGGACGTACGGCTGCATCAACTGCATGCACCTCCTCCCGGGGCTGCGCCGGCTCGAGGAGAAGTACCGCCGCGAGCTCGTCGTCATCGGCATCCATTCGGCGAAGTTCACCAACGAGCGGACGTCGGAAAACATCCGCCACATCCTCGTGCGGTATGACATCGACCATCCGGTGGCCAACGACGCGCGGTTCGAGATCTGGCGCGCATATGGCGCACGGGCGTGGCCGACGCTCGTGCTCATCGACCCGGAAGGCTA
>CALFMR010000301.1 GCA_937880585.1 uncultured Acidobacteriota bacterium | reverse complement strand
GACCTCATCGTACGGATGCAAGGGAAGGGCGAGCTGCACGATGAGATCGGCTTCGGTCGCGGTGAGAACGCGGAAGCGGCGTTGTCCCACGACCTGCGTGGCGTGCTTGGCGTCGTCGACGAGGATCGGCGCGGACCACTCGGCCGCGTCCGGCGAGTGAAACAGGTCGTGCCCGCTCGCGTCGGCCATGCGCAGGACGCCATTGCCCGGTGCGACCATCGAATCCTCGCCGAGCTCATGGAGCCAGCGCCCATTGGTGCCGTCGTGCGGCCGCCGCATCCGAAGATACGCTTCAACGGCGTGTAGCCGGCTGTCGAGTTGGCGGTCGACGGCTGCGTGAACGCTCGCGCGGAGTCCGAGCCAGACGCCAGCGCCCGTCAACACGAGGATGCCGGCGAGCAGGCAGGTGAACCATGCGGTGAGCTGAACGCCAATGGACCGCCAGCGCATCATTCGTCGCGGAGGATGTAGCCGAAGCCGCGAAGCGTCTGAATGAGACGTCGACGTGGCGGCGCATCGATCTTGTCGCGCACCAACTTCACGTACGCGTCGAGCGTGTTCGACTCGATCTCGCTCTCATGGCCCCACACGCCTTCGATGATGGCGGACCGCGACGTCGCGCGGCCGCTCCGGCGCATCAGGAATTCCAGCAGCCGGAATTCCGTGGCCGTCAAGACGATCGGGCGGCCGCCGCGTTCCACGGCCCGCGTGGCCGGAGTCACAACCAGATCGGCGACGGTCAGGTGCGCGACCGGCGGAGCCACGGCGCGCCTCGAAATCGCGCGCAGCCGCGCGAGCAACACGTCGAAGGCAAACGGCTTCACGAGGTAGTCGTCGGCCCCGGCATCCAATCCCGCCACGACGTCCGCCGTGCTGTCACGGGCCGTCAGGATGAGGACCGGCACGTGGTTCCGCCGCTGCCGCATGCGTCGTAACACGTCCAATCCGCTGACGCCGGGCAACATGAGGTCGAGGAGCACGGCGTCAAAGGCCGTCGTGTCGAGCGCGGCCAGGGCCTCGGCGCCATCTCGCGCGTCGGTGACCGTATGATTCGCCTCGGTGAGCCCCTGGCACACGATGCGACGCATCGACGACTCGTCTTCGACCACGAGAATCCACACGGCACACGGTCATCCGGTGACGAACAACGGCAAGCCACATTGTGACCAGGCGCATCTGAAAATACGATGAACGCGGCGGCCCCTCGCCGGATGCCGCGGATCAGTCGAGGGGCTGACCTCGGCCGAGCCTGGCGGGCGCAGTCATCCTCCCGTCATCTTGTCTTCGGTACTGTCAACGCCGTCATCATCACGCCAAGGGGGCGGCCATGCGGTCTGTGATTGCACTTCTCGTCCTTGCGTCGACGTCGATCGCGCTCGCGCAAACCGGTTCGCCGTACCGCGTCATCCACACCTACACGCTCGGCGGCGACGGTGGATGGGACTACCTCGTGCCCGATCCGCCGAATCATCGGATCTTCATCGGACGTCAGAACCGGGTCATGGTGGTCGACGAGAACACTGGCGCGCTGCTCGGCGAAGTCGCGGGGATCGACGGCGCGCACGGCGTGGCGATCGCGGCGGACGCGGGCCGCGGCTTCGCGACATCGGGCAATGACGCGACGATCGTGATGTTCGATCTGAAGTCGTACGCGGCGCTGGGGCGGATTCCGGCGGCGGACGACGCCGACGCGATCATCTATGACGCGCCGTCCCGCCGCGTGTTCAGCTTCAACGGCGATGCCCATTCCGCCACCGTCGTCGACGCGGCGAAGGGGACGCTCGTGACGAACATTCCGCTCGGTGGCAAGCCGGAATATGGCGTGTCCATGGGCGACGGTCATGTCTACGTCAATCTGACGGACATCAATGAGATCGTCGAGATCGATGCGCGGAACGCCACGGCCGGCCGCCGGTGGCCGACGGCACCCTGCCGCAACCCCGTGTCGATGGCGGTCGACACGCAGCACGGCCGGATCTTCAGCGGCTGCCGAAGTGGTGTGATGGCGGTGTCCGACGTGAACGCCGGCAAGGTGGTGGCGACCATGCCGATCGGCATGGGTGTCGACGGGGCCGGCTACGATCCGTCCACCGGCGACGCGTTCGCCTCGGCCGCGGACGGCACGCTGACCGTCATCCACCAGGACGCGCCGGATCGCTATCGCGTGGTGCAGACCTTGACGACGGCGGTCGGCTCTCGCAATCTAGGCCTGGACGTCACGCGCCATCGGCTCTTCGTGGCGGCCGCGAAGTTCAACCAGGCCGCGGCTGGCGCCCGAGGGCGTGGGGCGATGGTCCCTGGATCGTTCTCGCTGCTGGAGATCGGTCGCTAGCCATGCGGCCGGTGACGCGGTCGATGGCCGGGAATGGCAAGGCATGCGCCTGCTGCTCGTCGAAGACGAATTGGTGGCGGCCCGGTTGCTCGCCAAGGGCCTGCGCGATCACGCGTACGCCGTGGACGTGGCCGCCGATGGCGCTTCGGCGCTCGTCGCTGCCGGCATCAACGACTACGATGTGATCGTGCTGGACCTTGGGCTGCCGGACGTGGACGGCCTCGAGGTCTGCCGGTCGCTTCGCGAGCAGGGCGTCCACGTGCCGGTGCTGATGCTCACCGCCCGCGATGCGGTGCAGATGCGGATTGCGGGCCTCGATAGCGGCGCCGACGATTACCTGACCAAGCCCTTCGACCTGGATGAGCTCCTGGCCCGTCTGCGCGCGCTGTTGCGCCGTGGCGCGCGCGCGCTCGTGCCCGAACGTCTCACGGTCGGTCCGCTCGTGCTCGATACGCGCGCGCAGACCGCATCGTGCGGAGACGTGCGTCTGCCGCTCACGACGCGCGAGTACGCGTTCCTGGAGTTTCTGGCGCGTCACGCGGGTGAAGTCGTGGGCCGGTCGGCCATCGCCGAGCACGTGTGGGACGACTCGTACGATCCGTTGTCGAACGTGATCGACGTCTACGTCCAGCGGCTCCGCCGCAAGCTGGCGCTCGGCGGAGCCGAGGCGCTGATCAAGACCAGGCGCGGCGCCGGGTACGTGTTGAGCGAGGCGGACTAGCCGCTCGTGACGCATGCGTGAACGGATCGCTGGCACAGGACATCCGCGATGGTCCGTCTGACAATCCGGGCTCGCGTGGCGCTCTGGTACAGCGCGTTCGTCGTGGGCATTCTGCTCCTCGTCGCGATCGCCATCTCGGGCGTCTACGAGCGCATGGGGCGCGCCCGCGTCGACACGGACCTCACGTCGGCGCTGCAGATGCTCGACGGCGTCGTGATCCACGAGCTCGGTGAGAACGCGACCCTTCCAGAGGCCGCGCGCGGCGCGCTCGACGAGCTCGAGCTGCCGGGCGTGGGCATGGCGGTCCTGGATCCGTCCGGATCGGTGCTCGCGACCGCGGCGCCCGACACGGTGCCGCTCGCTCCGGACCAGTTGCGGCGCGAGCCCGCGTCCGGCCGGCCGCGCACGCTCGACGCGCGCAAGATCCGCATCACGGCCTCCGAACGGACGCACGGCGGCGACCGCTACGTCGTGGTGGTCTGGACCTCTCTCGGTCCGTTCGAGCGCGAAGGGTCGGTCCTCCGCAACACGATGCTCGTCAGCATTCCCATTGCGGCGGTCCTCGCGATGGTCGGCGGCTGGCTGCTCGCACGTCGCGTGCTCCGTCCGCTGACCGCGATGGCAGCCGATGCGACGGCGATCGATCATCATCGGCTGGATCGCCGCCTCGTGGTGTCCGGTGCTCGCGATGAACTGGGCCAGCTCGCCGTGGCCTTCAACGCGGTGTTGGATCGGCTCGCCGGCATCGTCCACGCGCAACGGCAATTCATGGCCGATGCGTCGCATGAGCTGCGAACACCGGTCTCGATTGCGCGGACGGCCGCTCAGGTCACCCTCGGCGGCGGCGCGTCGTCGGAAGACGAGTATCGGGAGTCGCTCGACATCATCGCGGATCAGATGCAGCGCGTGACCCGCATGGTCGACGACATGTTCCTCCTCGCGCTCGCCGATCTCCACGCACGCCCGCTCGACCGTCGAGACTTCTATCTGAACGAGGTCGTCACCGATTGCGTACGCGCGGCGAACGTCCTCGCCGCGGCACGAGGTGTCGTGATCGAGGCTGCCATCGGCCCGGCCGACGTCGCGGCGACCGGTGACGAGGGCCTGGTCCGCCAGATGGTCATGAACCTCCTCGACAACGCGATCCGACACACGCCGCCACAAGGTCGGGTCATGGTCAGTCTCACCGAGACCGATGGCGTGGTCGAAGTCGCCGTCGAGGATTCCGGCCCTGGCATTCCTGCCGCCGCGCAGCGCCGCGTCTTCGACCGTTTCGTGAGGCTGGACGCGGGTGGGCCGGGCGCCGGCCTTGGTCTCTCGATCGCGAAATGGATCGCGGAGCAGCACGGATGGCAGCTCCGCGTCGACGGTCGCGGCGGGACGAGCAGCCGGTTCGTGCTCACCGTGTCCGGTGTCTCGACGGTGCCCGTGCCCTGATCAGCAGGCGCCGCGCGAGTGCCGGTAACGCGGTCGAATGGGCGCGCCAGTGCGCGCTACTTGCCGATCTCCAGGATCGTGAACGAGCCGGGAATGGCCGGTCGAAAGCCTCGGCCACGGCCCCGTGCACCGGACGCGGCCGGCGCAGGCGTGTCGCGTGCCGGGCTTCGCTCGTCGGCCATCGTGAAGATGTGACCGCTCTTCGTGTCGAGCGTGATCGTGCGTGCGCCGTCCATGGTGTCGAGGACCTGTTCGACGACGAAGCGGCTCGACCCCGTCTCCTTGACGACGAACAGCTTGCCGTTGCCGAGCGTCGCGAACGCTTCACCGGTCGACGGGTTGAAGACGGCGCCATCCGAACTGCCCGGCATGTCGAAGGTCGTGAGCATCCGGCCGTCGGCGGCGTGCAGGATCACCATTTCTGCCGGGCCGGGCTGCGACGAAGGACCGCCGGACGCGCCGCATGCGGCGAAGAGGACGCCGTTCTTCACGTCGAGCGCGAGGCCGTTGCAGCGCCCGACGTCGCCGATCGGATAGTGCGCGGTCGTTTTCATCGCGCGCGTGTCGACAACGGCGACGCTCCCCGGCATGTCCTGCATCATGACGTAGAGCGTGCCGTTGCCATCGGCGACGCCTTCCTCGGGCGTGCCGCCGAGATCGATGGTGCCGACGACCGATCCATCCTTCGCATCGAGGACCAGCGCGCTCTTCGTCGGATGACTGAACACGTACACACGCTCGGCGCTCGCATCGAACAGGATGCCGTCGGGTGACGCGGGCCGCGGGTCGATGGTCTTGATCACGTTCATCGTCTTCGTGTCGAACATCGACACGGGCGTGCCGCTGACGAAGCCGTGCCCTGACCGCGGGTCGACGACGGCGCCATGTCCGCCGGCGCCATCGATCGTCCCGATCCGGGCCAGCGTGTCCAGGTTGAAGATCGTCAGCCGCGCCGGCGCGCCCTGCGGCGTCGCGCCGCGCGGGATGTACAGGCGGCGTCCGGTTACATCGGCGTCGAGATAGTCCCATCCGCCGTCGCCGCCCACCCTGGCCCGTTTGAGCACCTTGTAGGGACCGGCCGTGTCCTGGGGCGCCTGCGCGAAGCCGACCGTGAGGGTTGCCACGAACGCACACACGAGCGTAACGGCGAGTCGACGCATTGCGAGGCTCCTGACGTGTCTCGGTCCACCCCGGCGCGAAGCGGACGGCCACTCGGTCACGAAGGCCGGTCACATCATCGCGCCGAGCAAATGAACGAGCGATGACAGCACGACCGCTATGCGGATCGCTTCTTGATCGCGGCGTACAGACCGGGGATCGCGAGCAGCGTCACCGGCGTCGACAACGTCAGGCCGCCGATGACCGCGAGGGCGAGCGGCTTCTGGAGCTCGGCGCCCGCGCCGAGGCCGAGCGCCAGTGGCAGCAGGCCGAACAACGTACAGAACGTCGTCATCAGGATCGGCCGCAGGCGGATCCGGCCGGCGTGCGCGATCGCCGTGGCGAACGGCTCACCTTGTTCGTGCAGGTGCTCCGAGAAGTCCAGGAGCATGATGCCGTTCTTCACGACCAGGCCGATGAGCAGGATGATGCCCATCGCGGACGACACGTTCAGGTCGGTCCCCGTGATCCACAGCAGGAGGAACGCGCCGCCGAGCGAAAGCGGCGCGGCCAGCAGGATGAGGAGGGCCGGCGTCCAGGCGCGGAACTGGATCACGAGAATCGTGAACACCAGCATGGCCGCGATGCCGAACACCATGAGCAACTCGCGGAACGCCTGCTGCTGCGAGGCGTACTGGCCGCCGATGTCGTACGTGTACCCGACCGGCAGCGGGAGGCCGGCGAGTTTCGACTGAATCTCCGCGATCGCGCTGCCCATGTCGCGTCCTTCCAGGCTGGCCGAGACGACGGCCATCTGCCGGAGGTTTTCGCGCAGCAGCTCCGCCTGACCGTTCGCGCGCGTCGGATGGGCGAGCGATGACACCGGCACCAGTCCGCCAGAGGGCGTGTGGATGAGTGTCTGCGGCAGACGCGCCGGATCGAAACGGAAGGCATCGGGCAGGCGCACGCGGACCGGGACGCGGCGATCGAGCAATCGCAGATCCGTCGGCGTCTCGCCAAGCCAGTCGGCGGCCATCTGCGTGGCGACCTGCTCGACGGTCATCCCCACGCGTTGCGCGGCCACCGGGTCAACGTCCCAGGTGACCTCCGGATTTCCACGCTGCACGCCGACGACGTCGACGACGCCGGCGACGGTATTGAGCATGTCTTCCACGGGCGTCGCGAGCTGCGCCAGCCGGTCGGGATCGTCACCGAAAATCTTGACCTCGATGGGCGTCGGGGCTCCCTCGAGATCGCCGAGCATGTCCTGCAGGAGCTGGGCGAACTCGACTTCCGTCAAGGGCGCGGCGTCGAGCAGCTTCGGCCGAAGGTCGGCAATGATCTCGGCGGCCGAGCGGCTTCGTTCGTTGCGCGGCTTGAGCCGTACCAGGATGTCGCCGCTGTTCTGCGCCGTGGCGAACAGCCCCAGCTCGGAGCCCGTACGCCGCGAGTACGATGCAACTTCCGGCGTGTCGGCGAGGATCCGTTCCATCGCCCGCACCTTGCGATCGGTCTCGTCGAGCGTCGAACCTGCCGGCGTCAGATAGTCGACGACGAAGCCGCCCTCGTCGGCCTTCGGCAGAAACCCCGTCCCTACGCTGTAGAACAGACCGATACCGACCACGGCGAGCGCGACGGTGAACGCGATGGCGACCGCCGGTCGTTGCACCATGCCGTTCAACAGTCGCTCATAGACCCGCGTGAGCCAGGCGTCGCGCGGGGCCTCCGCCGGTCGCGCGTGCGACGTGTCTCGGGCGCGCTGCGCCATCAGCGGGACCACCGTCACCGACAGCGCGAGCGACATCAGGACGGCCACCGACAGGCTCATCGACAGCGCCCGGAAGAACTGTCCCGTCACGCCGGAGAGCAGGCCGAGCGGGGCGAACACGACGACGGTCGTCAGCGTGGAGCTGACGAGCGGCGCCATCAACTGTCGAACCGCGTCGATCGCCGAGTCATCGCCCGCGGCCGCGCGCCGATGAATGTTCTCGACGACCACCACCGCGTCGTCGATGACGAGACCGATGGCGACCGCGAGGCCGCCCATCGACATCAGATTGATCGATCCGTGGAACAGGCGCAGGAAGAAAAAGGTCGGAATGACGGCGAGCGGCAGCGTCACGGCGGCGATCACCGTGAGACGGACGTTGCGCAGGAACACCAGCAGGACCACGACGGCGAGCAGGCCGCCGATGAGAATGGCGTCGCGGACATTGCTGATGGCCTCGGCCACGAATTCGGCGAGGTCGTAGACCTTCGTGATGTGGAGGCCGGACGGCAGCGACGATCGCAGGGAAGCGAGCGCGTCCTCGACGCCTCGCTCGACGCTCAGGATGTTCGCGCCAATCTGCTGCGAGACGCTGATCGAGACGGCGTCCTGTCCGTTGCCGGCGACGAGCAGCGTGCGATCCGGCGCGCCGGGCGTGACCGTGCCGAGGTCCGACACCCGGACGGTCGCGCCGTTCCTGACGATGACCGGCGCCGACGCGATCTGGGCGGGAGACGTCCAGAGTCCGGAGGCGAGCGAGAGATGCGTCTGTCCGCCTTGGGCGAAGCGACCGACTGGCACCAACTGGTTCTCCGCACGGAGCGCTTCGCCGACGTCGGTGACGGCGAGGCCCGCCGCCGACAGCTTGGCCGGATCGAGGATGACTTCGATCTCGCGCGTATCGCTCGCCAGCACTTCGATCTGCCCGGCGCCAGGGACGCGCGCCAGCTCGGGCCGCACGACGTACGAGGCGTAGTCGTTCAGATCCGGCGTGGCCAGCGGCCCGGTCATGCTGAAGATCAGGATGGGGAAGACGGCTGGCGTCAGGCGATCGACCGTGAGCGTCGTGCCGTCCGGCAGATCGCCCTGCGTTTCCGCGACGCGATTCTGCACCTGCTGCAGCGCGACGACCATGTCGGTCGCCGGATCGAACTGCGCGGAAATCTCGGCCGCGCCCCGGATGCTTCGCGACCGCACGCGGCGAATGCCGGGTACCTCCATGACGACCGTCTCGATGGGACGCGTGACCGTGAGCATCATCGACGGCGGCGGCAACGTGCCGCTGTGCGCGATGATCACGATGCGCGGAAACTCGAGCGGCGGATAGATGCTGCTCGGCAGTCCAAACGCTGAAAGGACGCCGGCGACCACGAGGGCGACGACGATGAGCACCGCGGCACGACGATGCCGCAGGGCGACGGTGCTGATCGTCATGGTTTGGCGACGGCGATCGCCGCGCCGTCGGGCAGGCCGTTCTGATTCGTCGTGATGACAGCCTCGCCCGCCCTCACGCCGCTGGTGATCTCGACGTGCTCGGCGTCCTCCAGGCCGACCTGCACGACCCGTCGTTCGGCTTTGCCCCCGTTGGCGACGAACACGGCGGCCTCGGCGCCTTCATGGACGACCGCGGCGGCTGGCACGAGCGTCACCTGGCGATGGGTCTCGGCATCGATCGTGACCTCGATCGGCGACCCGACCGGGTACGGCGCGGTCTTGGTGAAGGCGAGCCGAACCGGAACCGTCGTGGTGGTGGCCTGGACCGCGGCCGGCCGCGACACGACACGGAGCGTTGACGCGGTCCCATCGGTCGCTCCATCCGCGTGCGCCGATGCGCCGACGCGTACGCGCGACACGTCGGCCAGCGGGATCTGCGCGACGACTTCGAGCCGCGTCGGATCGACGACCTGCAGGATCGGACCGGATCCCGAGTCCACCATGTCGCCCGGGTCGTGCGTCCGCGCGGAGACGATGCCGTCGAAGGTCGCGCGCGCGGTGCTGCGGCCGACGACCGTCGCGGCGGCCTGCGCGGATGCGCGGGCGCTCGCGAGTGCGGCTTGCGCGTCGGCGACGGCGCGCGCCGCATCCTCGACTTCCTTCCGCGCCGCGACCCCGCGCGTGAACAGATCCTGCATGCGCGTCTCGGCAGCCTGCGCGTTCGCCAGCCCGGCCTCGGCCCGCCCGATCTCGGCCTGCTGCCTCGACAGTTCCGCCGTGCTCGACGGAATGTCGAACCGCACGAGCACGTCGCCGCGGTGCACGAGATCGCCCACCGCCCGCGGGATCGCCGCGATGCGCGCCGCGTCGGGCGCGACCACCATGAGCGCCGCCCCGGGCGCCGGCGTGACCAGGCCTGTGGCATGAATCGTCGCCGTGATGTCACCGACGGTCACGGCCGCCGTGGTCACCGGCACGGTCGCATCGCTGGCCGTGTCGTCAGACGAGCCTGGAGAACAGGCGGCCATGGCGAACAGCACCAGGCCCAGAGCGGTCGTGCGGAGGAGATGCGTCATGGCGTGGTGACGGACGCGCCGGTCCCCGCGAGCGGCGCGCCAATCGCCTGCTCGAGATCGGCGAGCGCGGTCTCGAGGTCGGCGGCCGCCTGCAACGCACGCAGCCGCACGTCGCGGGTCGACTGCAGCGCCTGGAGGTAGGCGGCGAGGTTGGTCTGGCCGAGCCGATAGGCATCATCGGCCATGCGTTCGACTTCGAGCGCCCGCGGGACCAGGTCGTCGCGATAGCGCAGGTACTGCTGGCGCTGGGCGTCAGCCAGGGCGCTGGCCGCGGCGACGGCGCCCGCGATGCGTGCGACGGCCGCTTCGCGTTCGTTCGTGAGCTGGGTCAACGTCGCCTGCTCGACGACGACACCGGCCTTGTGCGTGGTGAAGATCGGAATGGAGACGGCAACGGCGGCTCGCCATCCGTAGGTGAAGTCCGGTTCGGCGCGATGCGTCAGCGTCGCCTCCGGCGTCACGTCCGGCCGTTGCAGGGCTCGAGCGAGCGTGATTCTCGCGCGCTGCGTGTCGATCTGCCGATCGAGCACGGTGAGCGCCGTGCTGTTCTGACGGGCGCGCGCGAGCGCGTCATCGAGCGGGAGCGTGGGACCGACGTCCAGCGTCGGATCCACGGGCGTCGGGGCGTCGAGCGCATAGCCGAGCAGCGCGTTGAGCTTGGCGCGGGCGGCAGCGACGGTGCCTCCGGCGGCGGTCGCCTGATTCTCGGCGTCGGCCAGCGCGAGCTCCGCCTGGACGACCTCGAGCCGCGGCGCGTCGCCGGCATCGAAACGCGCCTGGGCCGCGTCGTGAACCCGCCGCGCCAAGGCGAGCATGTCGTTCAAGAGCGTCTGACGCCGCTCCGCGACGACGCGCTCGAAGTACGCGCGCCGCACGTCGGACGCCACTTGCGCGATGACGGCGTTCAGCTCGGCGTCGCCCGTGGCGATGACCGCATTGGCCACGGCAATGCGACCGGCCCGTTTGCCGCCGGTTTCCCACGGCATGGTGAGCGTGTACGATTCTTTCGGCGTTTCTTTTTCGAATTCGGCGCGAAACTCGGGATTGAGCCGCTCGGCGGCCACATCGCGCGAGGCCAGGTCGACCGTCCGTTGCGATCGCGCGGCGCGAATCGTCGGGTTGACGTCCAACGCTCGCGCCACGGCCGCGCGATAGGTCAGGGGCGCCGGCGTCGACGGAACGTTCGTCGTCTGGGCGATCAAGCGACTGCCCATCAGCACGGTCGCCATCGTGACCCACGTCAGGGCACGCACGGTCACAGCATGACGGACGAAAAATGAACGAGGGATGACAGACGTGCCCGAGAGGCACGAGTGCGACCGCGGCTACTTCACGTCGAGCAGCTCGATGTCGAAGACGAGCATGCCCTTGGGCGCGTCGGGCCGCGGGCTGTTGTCGTAGGCGAGGTTGCCAGGGATCCAGAAGCGCCGCTTCTCGCCGACGACCATGAGCTGCAGGCCCTCGGTCCAGCCGGGGATGACGGCGTTCAGCGCGAACTCGGCCGGCTCGCCGCGCGCGACCGAGCTATCGAACATTTTCCCGTCGGTCGTCCAGCCCGTATAGTCCACGCGCACCGTCGACGTCGGCCCGGGCCGCACGTTGCTCGTGCCGACCTTCAGCACTTTCGACGCGAGCCCGGACGCCGTCCGCGCCGCATCCGCCGGGGGCGCCGCCACATCGGGCGGCGGCGGAATGGACGGCGCTTCTTCCTTCAACCGACAGCCGGCAAACGCCAGCGCGAGAATCATCACGAGCCAGATCGAACGACGCATGGCAGTGATCGTGGGCGATGAAGGGGAAGGAGATCAAGCGCGGGCTTTCGGCCGGCATGTCCCCTGGGCCTGAAGGCCCAGGGCTCCACGGAATGTTCGTGATCTCCTTCGCGATCTTCGCGTCTTCGCGTGATCAGATATTGCTCCGGCTCTGCCCCCCATCCACGGTGATGCACGCACCCGTGATCCAACTCGCGCGCGGCGAGGCGAGGAACGCGACCAGATTCGCGACTTCTTCCGGCCGGCCGAAGCGGCCCGACGGGATCTCGCGCTGGACGAACTCGGCCATGCCCTGCGGATCTTCCTGCTGGCGCCGCCACCACGACCCGCCCTCGAACGCGATCGATCCCGGCGCGATGCTGTTCACGCGGACGCCCTGCGGCGCGAGCTCGTGCGCCATCGCCTTGGCGAGGCTGATCTCGGCGGCCTTGACCGCGTTGTAGGTCATGCGGCCGCCGGACTCGCGTCCCCAGATGGACGCGATCATCAGGATCACGGCCGCATCCGAGTGGCGCAGGTGCGGCAGCGCGAGTCGCGACATGCGGACGGCGGGGAAGAGCGTCTGATCGATCGCGTCCTGCCAGTCGCGATCGGTCGCGGCCTCGATACCGCCGCCGCCCGCCTTGCCGACGTTGTTCACGAGCACGTCCAGCCGGCCGCGCGCGGCCATCGTCTGCTCGACGACGGCCGCAGCACCGTCCGGCGTCGAGACGTCGGCGACGACCTGCAGCACGCGTGATGCATCGCCCGCGTCGGCCGCAACGATGGCCGCCGAGGCTTGCAGCGCGTCGGCATGACGCGCGCAGATGGTGACGAGGCAGCCTTCCGCCGCAAGCGCGCGCGCGGCGGCGAGGCCGAGCCCGCGGCTGGAGCCGGTGACGATGGCAACACGATCGGTGAGATGGAGATCCATGGCGATGGCTACGGGCGAGGAGAGAGCGACGCCGTCCAGGTCGAGAGCGCGACGTTGAACGCCGCCGGTTGCTCGAGATTGGAGAGATGGCCGGCGCGCGGAATCGTGACGAGACGCGAGCCCGCGATCGCCGCGTGCATCGCTTCGCTTTCGGCGAGCGGCGTGACCGTGTCTTCGTCGCCGCACAGAATGACCGTCGGACAGGCGATCGAGTACAAGAGCTCGGTGCGATCCGGCCGGTCGCGCAGCGCGCGGAGCGTCGACGTCAGCCCGTCGCTCGTCACCGCAGCCGCGAAGTCGTGCAGCACGTCGACGAGATCCGGCTGTTCCGCGCGCGTTGTCGCGCCGACCACGCCGGAGGCGAGATCGCGCGCGACGGCGACCGGCCCCTCAGTCGCGACGCGTGCGATCGCGCGATCGCGTTTCGCACGGCCTTCCGGCGTATCGGCCGACGCGCGCGTATCGGCGAGCACGAGTCCGGCGACGCGCGACGAAGCCTTCGCGGCGAGCGCGAGCGCGACGTAGCCGCCCATCGACAGGCCGCCGATGACCGCACGCGCGATGTCGAGGTGCGCCAGCAGTTCCAGCACATCGTCGGCATGACCGTCGATCGTGTCCGGGATCGCGAGCGCGTTCGCGGCGGCCGGGCCCCACCCACGGAGATCGGGCGCGATGACGCGCCAGCCGCGCGGCGGGCGATCGATCTGCGGCAGCCACTGGTTGGCGTGAAGGGGGAACGCATGGAGCAGGACGATCGGCGTCCCGCTGCCGGCTTCGAGATAGCGAACGGAGCGCGCCGGCAGGTGCGCGACTTTCGACGTCACCGCGCCATTCTAACCAAGAGCGCGTGGCCGATTGACAGCGCGGGTGAGGCCCGCGAGAATACGTCCGCCTGCCACAACTCCGGGGGACCGCACACATGCCGCCTGTGCTTCGGCTCGTCAGGCAGTCGTCTCGTCTTGTGGTTGTCGTGGGTGTCGTCGGACTCGCTATCGCATGGC